>NZ_CACSJY010000015.1:0-125110 GCF_902706155.1 Pseudomonas sp. 18058 | reverse complement strand
GGGCTTGCTCGCGAAGGCGGTGGGTCAGATAAAAAAGTATCGACTGACACGACGCCTTCGCGAGCAAGCCCGCTCCCACAGGAGTTTCGCGGTGTTAGTTAAGCCTTGGCAGGTTCGAGGGCCAGTTCGACGGCTTCGGGGCGTTTGACTGTGGCGTAGACGACGGCGGTCAACAAACTTCCGGCGACAATCGCCAGCAGATACAACAGCGCATGATTGATCGCATTCGGGATCGCCAACACAAACAAGCCACCGTGCGGCGCCATCAACTTGCAGCCGAAATACATCGACAACGCACCGGTCAACGCACCACCGGCAATGCTTGCCGGAATCACCCGCAACGGGTCTTTCGCGGCAAACGGAATCGCCCCTTCGGAGATAAAGCACAACCCCAATACCAGCGCCGCTTTACCCGCCTCGCGCTCGGTCCGGGCGAACTTGCGTCGGGCAATAAACGTGGCGATACCCAAGCCAATCGGCGGCACCATCCCCGCTGCCATCGTCGCCGCCATCGGTGCATAACTCTGCGACGCCAGCAGCCCCACCGAAAACGCATACGCGGCTTTGTTGATCGGCCCGCCGAGGTCGACGCACATCATGCCGCCAAGCACCACGCCGAGCAGGATCGCGTTGGTGGTGCCCATGCTGTCGAGAAAACTCGTCAGCGCCAACAGCATCCCGGCGACCGGTTTGCCGACCACGTAAATCATCACCAGCCCGGTAAACAAACTGGCGAACAACGGGATGATCAGAATCGGTTTCAGCGCTTCAAGACTCTGCGGCAACGCGACATAACGGCTGATCGCCTTCGCCGCATAACCGGCGATAAAACCGGCGACGATGCCACCGATAAACCCGGCGCCCAACGTACTCGCTAGCAACCCACCGATCATCCCCGGCGCCAGGCCCGGACGGTCAGCAATCGAATAAGCGATGTAACCCGCCAGCAGCGGCACCATCAGTTTGAACGCAGTCTCGCCACCGATCTGCATCAGCGCAGCCGCCAGCGTGCCTTCTTCCTTGAACGCGGTGATGCCGAAGACGAACGACAGCGCAATCATCAAACCGCCGGCCACGACCATCGGCAGCATGAACGACACGCCGGTCAGCAGGTGTTTGTAGACGCCGGTTTTCTCTTGCCTGGCCGGTGCTTTGCCGTCACTCGCCGCGCTTTCCACAGCACCTTCGGCCAAGGCTTTTTTCAGCGTGGCTTCGGACTGCTTCAACGCGATGCCGGTGCCGCAACGATAGATTTTCTTACCGGCGAAACGCTCGGTGGCGACTTCGATATCCGCCGCCAGCAACACCACATCCGCTTCAGCAATCGCCGCCGCGCTCAACGGGGTTTTCGCGCCCACCGAGCCTTGCGTTTCGACTTGCAACTCATAGCCCAAACGCTTGGCAGTTTGCTGCAAGGCTTCGGCAGCCATGAAGGTGTGGGCGACACCGGTCGGGCACGCGGTGATGGCGACGATGCGAGGGGCACGCGACGCATCAGCAACCGGTTCAGCCGCGCTGGCAACGTAGACTGATGCCTCTTCCGCGCCACGCCGCAGCACCGCTTCGACATCCTGTAGCGCCTGTGCCGGAGCAATCTGGAAAACCCGTTTGCCGACAAAACGCGTCATGTCGACCGCCCCCGTGGCGACCAACAAAACCCACTCCGCCGCGGCAATCGTCGCCGCCGACAATTCGCGTTCCGGGTGCGCCGCATCGACCACTTCAACGCTGGTGCTCCAGCCCTGACGCTGCGCCGCCGCATCAAGCAAACGCGCACACAGCACACTGGTGACCATGCCGTTCGGGCAAGCCGTAACAATGGCTAATTTCATGACAAACCCTCTTATTGTTCTGTCAGGGGGCGCACGCGCACGCCCTGTTCGAGCTGCGCCAGTTGCGCACGGTCGTTGATGCCGAAACCGATCTGGGTCACCGCCATCGCCGCAATCGCAGTGGCCGTGCGCAGGGTTTGTTCAGGCGTGTCGGCGCTGAGCAAACCGTGGAGCATGCCGGCCAGCAATGAATCACCGGCACCGACCGTGCTGGCGACGCTGACTTTCGGCGGCGTGGCGTGCAGCGCCGAACCGACGCTGAACCAGTTCACGCCGTCAGCACCGTGGGAGATCACCACGTGCTCGATGCCTTGCGCATGCAAACGCGCCGCTGCCTGCGCTTCCGCCGTGTGCGAAACCACCCCGCAACCGAGCGCATCGGCGAGTTCTTCAGTGTTCGGTTTGATCAGCCATGGGCTGGCTTTCAACGCTGCGCGCAACGCTTCGCCGCTGGAATCGAGGGCGACTTTCAAGCCGAGCTGATTGAGCCGTTCGATCAGCTCACGCAACCACTGCGCCGTGACGCCACGCGGCAAACTGCCGGCGACAACAACCGCGTCATGACCCGGTGCGATCTGCACCAAACGATCGAGCAACGCCTGCTGCGCGGCAGCATCGACCACCGGCCCCGGGCCGTTGATGTCGGTGATGCGACCGTCCTGTTCAGCGACTTTGATGTTGCTGCGCGTCTCACCCGGCACGCGGATAAATGCGTCGACAAAACCGCGCTTGGCGAACAGGGTTTCGAACGCTTGCAGGTTGTCTTCGCCGAGGAAGCCACTGACCGTCAGTTGATGCCCGAGGTCGGCGAGCACCTGCGCGACGTTCACGCCTTTGCCCGCAGCGTGGGTGTGCATCTCGTCGCTGCGGTTGACCTGACCGGCGTCCAGCCGTGGCAGTTCGACGGTGAGGTCGAGCGCCGGGTTGAGGGTCAGGGTAAGAATCTTGGCCATTACAGGGCCTCCACTAATGCGCGCACTTCGTTGGCGCTGCCCACGGCCAGGGCGTGTTGAGCAAGGGTTTGCGCCTGGGTCAGGCTGAGTTCGCGGATGCGCGCCTTGACTTCGGCGATGCTGCGCCCGGACACGCTGAGTTCATCGACACCGAGACCAACCAGCACCGGCACCGCCAGCGGATCCGCCGCCAGCTCACCGCAAACGCCGACCCATTTGCCATGGGCATGGGCCGCGCGCACGGTGATGTCGATCAGTTGCAGCACTGCCGGGTGCAAGCCATCCGCCTGCGCCGACAAGGTCGGGTGACCACGGTCGATGGCCAGGGTGTATTGCGTGAGGTCGTTGGTGCCGACGCTGAAAAAGTCGACTTCTTTGGCCAATACCGGCGCGAGCAACGCGGCGGAAGGCACTTCGATCATGATCCCCAGTTGCAGATCGGCGACCGGGATTTCCAGACGCAAACGTTCGGTCATGTCGCGGGCCTGACGCCATTCTTCAACGCTGCCGACCATCGGGAACATGATCCGCAACGGACGGTTATCCGCCGACCGCAGCAGGGCGCGCAGTTGCGCTTCCATGATCTGCGGACGCTGCAAGGTCAAGCGAATGCCGCGCACGCCGAGGAACGGATTTTCTTCTTTGGCGATCGGCCAATACGGCAGCGGTTTGTCGCCGCCGACATCCAGCGTGCGCACCACCAGCGGACGACCGGCCAGACCGTCGAGAACGCGGCGGTATTCAGCTTCTTGCGTCGCCTCGTCCGGCGCTTGCGGGTGGGCCATGAAAATCAGTTCGGTGCGCAGCAGACCGATGCCTTCGGCGCCCTGCTCTACCGCGCTGATTACGCCCGCGCTTTCACCGATGTTGGCGAAGACTTCGACGGCGTGACCGTCAGTGGTGTGCGCCGGTTGATGGCGCTGTTCGGCGGCAATCTTCAAGCGTTGTTCGCGGGTGTCGCGTTCTTCGGTGGCGCGTTGCAGAGTCGCCGCATCGGCATCGACGTGCAGGCGACCGCGCTGGCCATCGAGCAGCAACGGTGTGCCCGGCGCCAGCAACAACACTGCGGCGCCAGCACCGACCAGCGCAGGAATCCCGAGCGCTCGCGCTACGATGGCACTGTGCGCGGTGGCGCCGCCGCGCGCGGTGAGAATCCCCGCCACACGCGCCGGATCCAGCCGCGCGACGTCGGACGGGCCGACCTCGTCCATCACCAGAATGTACGGTTGCTCAGGCTCGCTCGGGGTTTGCACACCACACAGTTGCGCCAGCACGCGACGACCAATATCACGCAGATCCGCCGCACGTTCGGCGAGCAACGCATCCTGTAGCGATTCCTGTTGTTTGGCTGCTGCTTCGATCACCGCCATCCACGCCGCTTCGGCGCTTTCGCCTTGCTTGAGGCGGGTGTCGACTTCGTCGGTGAGTTCCGGGTCGTCGAGCATCTCCTGATGGGTGATGAAAATCTCGCGGATGGCTTTGGCTTTGCTGCGTTCGATCAGGCCTTGAATGTCGTTGCGCACATCGCTGAGCGCTTGTTTGAGGCGCTCGCGTTCGATCGCGGCGGACTCGCCACGCATCGGGTAATCGATGGTTTGCTGCACTTGAATATGCGCCGGGCCGATGGCGATGCCGGGCGCAGCGGGGATGGCTTGCAACTGAGTGCCGGACGCCGGGGCGACCAGCACTTCAGCGATGTCGGCAAAGACTTCGCGGTGCTCGCTGATGGCGGGCAGCGGCTCGACTTCTTCACCGAGACCTTCCTCGATAGCCGCAAGCAAGGCCGGCAAGGCGTCGGCAGCGATGCTCGGTTCGGCAATCAACTCCAGCACCTGACCACGGCGGGCGCCGAGGCTGAGCAGTTTGCTCAAACTCTTCACCGATACGGCGCTGTCCTGACCGTCGACGATACGTACACGAATCTCGCCATCAAAACTTTTCGCCAGTTGCGCGAGGATCTTCGCCGGACGCGCGTGCAAGCCGTGGGCGTTGGCCAGCGCAATGCGCGCGCTCGGCCAGTCGGCGGGCAATTCACCGCCGAGCACTTCAAGGACTTTGCGGCTGCTGGTGGCGCGGCCCAATTCATGGCCGCGACCTTCGATCAGCAACGCACACAGACGCTCAAGCAATGCTTGGTGCGCCTCGCCAAGGCTGGCCAAGCAGAACAAACCACTGAGCGGCTGGCCGAGGTAGCGCATCGGTTTGTCCGGCGTGACGAACGCCAGGCCCGGACGCTTCACCGTTTGTTCGCTGTGCAACCACCACAAGCCATCGCCCAGCGGCAGCGCTTCGACCTGTTGCAGCACCGCCGAGAAACCGTTGCTCACACAATCAGCCTGACGCAGCAGACGCGCGCCGCGCCAGACCAGTTCTTCGAAATCGTCAGCCGACACGCCGAGGCCGATCATCTGTGCATCCAGCGCCAGTTCCTGCGGCGCGCCTTGCAGCAGTTTCAGCAGCGCTTCCGGCGAACTGGCGCGACGCAGGGCCTGGCCCAGATCGGTCTCGCCGAGGGCGCGGGTCAGCAGTTGCAGCAGACGCAAATGTTCGTCGGATTTGGCGGCGATGCCGATGGCCAGATAAACGATCTGGCCATCGCCCCAATCCACACCCTCAGGGAATTGCATCAGGCGCACGCCAGTGGCGAACACCTGATCGCGGGTTTCCGGGGTGCCATGGGGGATGGCAATACCTTGACCGAGAAAGGTCGAGCCCTGCGCTTCCCGGGCCTGCAAACCGGCGAGGTAACCGTCGGCGACCAGACCATCCGCCACCAGATGATCGGCCAGCAGTTGCAAGGCAGCGGGTTTATCCACAGCCGATTGGCCCATGGATATCTGCTCTATAGTGAGCTCGAGCATGCAATCTCCTTTTTGACGCTGGATGCGCCAGGTATTGTTTTGAATGGTCACAGCTTAGGCGCTGGATTGCTTCGCTTTTCAGCGGCAGTTTTGGCGGTTTCACGGCAGAACCGGCCAAAGGCGTCTAAAACGTAGAAAATACGCTTGCTGAAACGTTTAATCTAGATTGATCGGCACGTTACTCGATAATGTCCCATCCTTGAAGTCCAACTTGTCGGATGCGTTGCGACAATAGTCGTCTGCCCTAATCGGGTAGGATTGGCGAAAATGTTGCGGCAAGCTCGAAAAAACAAGGAAATCCCGGGTTGAAACTCAGTGATATCGCGCGGTTGGCCGGAGTGTCCGTGACCACCGCCAGCTACGTCATCAACGGCAAGGCCGAACAGCAGCGCATCAGCACCGCCACCGTCGAACGTGTGCGGGCAGTGGTCGATCTGCATGGCTTTACACCCAATCCTCAAGCGGCCGGGCTGCGCAGTCGGCATACGCGCACGCTGGGTTTTATCCTGCCGGATCTGGAAAACCCCAGTTACGCGCGGATCGCCAAGCTGCTGGAGCAAGGTGCGCGGGCGCGCGGCTATCAGTTGCTGATCGCCAGCTCCGACGATGCGCCAGACAGCGAGCGCCAGTTGCTGCAACTGTTCCGCGCGCGTCGTTGCGATGCGCTGATTGTCGCCAGTTGCCTGCCGGCCGGTGATGACAGTTATCGGCAGTTGCAGGCCAAGGGCACGCCGATCATCGCCATCGACCGGGTCATGGAGCCGGAGCATTTTTGCTCGGTGATCAGTGACGACCGCGAGGCCAGTCAGCACCTGACGCAAAGCCTGCTCGAGCCGCAGCTCAAACAAATCGTGCTGCTCGGCGCGCGGCCTGAGCTGAGCATCAGCCAGGAACGTGCCGCCGGTTTCAAACTAGCCTTGGCCGATTTCAAAGGCGAAGTGCTGGTGGAGCACGCCGAAGCCTTCAGCCGCGAATGTGGCAAGCAATTGATGGAAGAGCTCCTGCAACGTCTGGGGCATTTGCCCGATGCGTTGGTGACAACTTCCTACGTGCTGTTGCAGGGCGTGTTCGATGCGCTGCATGACTTCCCGTTGAAATCGCGGCCGCTGCGCCTCGGCACCTTTGGCGACACGCAGTTGCTGGATTTCCTCCCGCTGCCGGTCAACGCCATGGCCCAGCAGCACCAGTTGATCGCCAACAAGGCGCTGGAACTGGCGCTCGCTGCCGTCGAGCAGTCGGAATACAAGCCTGGCGTGCAGGCCATTGCGCGTACCTTCAAGCAGCGTATTCACCGGGACTGAGCCGTGGAGCTGATCGACAGCCACACACACCTCGACTTCCCCGACTTCGACGCCGATCGCCCGGCCTTGCTCGCCGAAAGCCGCGCCCTCGGGGTGCGGCGGATGGTGGTATTGGGCGTGTACGAGGGCAACTGGCAACGGGTGTGGGATCTGGTGCAGAGCGATGCTGATTTGCACGCGGCGTTCGGCTTGCACCCGGTGTATCTCGATCAACATCGTCCTGAAGATTTGACGGCACTCGGTGATTGGCTGACCCGATTAAAGGGTCATCGACAGTTGTGCGCGGTCGGCGAGATCGGTCTGGATTACTTCATCGAAACGCTGGATCGCGAGCGGCAACAGTTGCTGTTTGAAGCACAGCTGCAACTCGCGGCGGATTTTGAGTTGCCGGCGTTGATCCACGTGCGCCGCAGCCACGCGGCGGTGATTGCTACGCTCAAGCGCTTCAAGCTCAAACGCGCGGGGATCATCCACGCGTTTGCCGGCAGCCGTGAAGAGGCGCGCGAGTACATCAAACTCGGTTTCAAACTGGGTCTGGGCGGCGCGCCGACGTGGCCGCAGGCGTTGCGCATGCATCGGGTATTGGCGGAGTTGCCGCTGGAATCGATCGTACTGGAAACCGATTCACCGGACATGGCGCCGGCGATGTTCCCAGGTGTCCGCAATACACCGGCGCACTTGCCGGCGATTTGCGCGGCGTTGGCTGAATTGATGCAGATCACCCCACAACAACTCGCCGCCGCCAGCACCGCCAACAGCTGCGAAGTGTTCGGCTGGTAACACACCTCCCTGTTGAAACAAAACCTGTGGCGAGGGGATTTATCCCCGTTCGGCTGCGCAGCAGTCGCAAATCCTTTCACCCGGTGTATCAGATAGATACTCGATCACAGGTTTTGGGGCTGCTTCGCAGCCCAGCGGGGATAAATCCCCTCGCCACAAAGGTTCGCACAAGTTTTAAGAAACGGCTCAGACGCGGAAGGCGCTGATCAGTTGTTTTAGCTCGACGACTTGCGCAGACAGCGCGCGACTGGCGTCTTCGGTCTGGTGCGCGCCTTGCGCCGTGCGTTCGCCGGCGCGATTGATCTCGACGATGTTCTGGTCAATGTCATGGGCCACCGCCGTTTGCTGCTCCACCGCCGCCGCAATCTGCTGGTTCTGATCGACGATCATGCCCACAGCGCCGAGGATGTTTTCCAAGGCCTGCTGTACTTTTTCCGACTGCCCGACCGTGCCATTGGCCATCTGATGGCTGACGCCCATGGCCTTCACCGCCGCGCCGACACCGCCATGCAACTTGGCGATCATCTGCTCGATTTCTTCGGTCGATTGCTGTGTGCGTTTAGCCAAGGTGCGTACTTCGTCCGCCACTACCGCAAAACCGCGGCCCTGCTCGCCAGCCCGAGCGGCTTCGATTGCGGCGTTGAGCGCCAGCAAATTGGTCTGCTCGGCGATGCTTTTGATCACTTCCAACACGCGACTGATCGACTGGCTATCGCTCGCCAACTGATTGATCACCAACACCGACTGATCAATCTCGCTGGCCAACGCAGCAATGCTGCCCTGCTGCGACTCGACCAATCCACGCCCGCTGAGGGTTTCGTTATTGACGCTGTGGGCGCTGCTCACCGCCGCTGCGGCACTGCGCGCGACTTCCAGCGAGGTAGCCGACATCTGATTCATCGCCGTCGCCACTTGCTCGATCTGCGTGCGTTGCCCCGCGACTGCCTGATTACTCTGCGCCGAGACGTTTTCTACCTGCCCAGCCTGACGCTCGACTTCGCCAACTGTCTGGCCGACACGTTCGATCAGGTCGTGAATCTTCTTCACCGTGCCGTTAAACACTTCGCCCAATTCACCCAACTCATCGCGGCTATTGGCTTTGAAGTTGACCGTCATGTCCCCCGCCGCGACCTTGTCCATCATCGCGCCGAGACGTTTGAGCGTGGTGCGGGTCGAGGCGTAGAAACCGCCATAGAGATAGAAAATCAGCACAAACACCACCGACAGCGCCACCGCCTGCAAGATCATGTGCGTGCGGTTATGCGCCAGACGTTGCTGCAATTGGCTGTCGAGAAATTTCAGCGAAGCTTCGTTGAGCGCGTAGGTTTTATCCATCAACGCGGTGACCTGGTCGTAAAACGCCTGCCACGGCGCATCGAGGGTGTCGGCCATCACCACCTGCTCTTCGAACAATTCGCTGGCTTGCTTCAGCGATGCCTTGCTGTTGTCGGCCTCGACGCTGAGGTCGTCCCGCGCGGCTTTGCTGGAAGCGAGGGCATCCTGCAGTTTCAAGCCGTACTCGGCCTGAAGTTTTTCGATCTTCACCAACAGTTCGTCGAAACGCGTGCTGGAGGCACTGTTGAGAAAGCCCTGCGCCAGTGAGTACGAGCCAATTGCCCGGCCTTCGCCGAGGGTCTGGGTGACACCGGGGGTGATCAGGGTGACCAGCTCGCTGAGCTGACGGATATCGCCCTGATTGTCGCGGCTCAAACCGGCCTGGCTGGTGATGATCTGGCTGAAAATCTGTGCACTGGCGAGTAATTTGCCGATCAGCGCACTTTTGCTTTGCAGGGAGCTTTCCACTTGCTGGGCTTTGAACGCAGCAATCATTTCATCGCGTTTGCCATCGAATGCCTTGATCTGTTCAGGATCGTCGGTCATCGCCGTCAGACCTTGCAAGCGCGTCAGTACGGCTTGTTCAAGGGCGGTGATTTTCGATTCGATGTTGCCCGCCTTGCCAGACTGGCCAAGGGTGACGTTGATCTGCACCAGATTGTTGAGGGTTTCCAGATCCCGGCGCAGGGTCAGGCTGCTGCCCAGCAGATCGAGGCTTTGCAGCTCGACGCGGGTGCCCTGGAATTCGCGATAGGAATCGCGCACCAGATAGAAATTGGTCACCAGCATCGGCACCAGGAACAGCACGCTGATCAAGCTGAACTTCATGCCGAAGCTCAGACGGTTCATCAGCGAGACGGCGGGATAGAGCAAGCTCTTCACTGGAAGTCTCCCTTGGTTTTTCTTGTTTTTATTGGCAGGCGCGGGACGACAGCAGATAGCCACTATCGGGCGCCATCACTGTATAGCTCAAATCGGCGGGAGGTTTTGTAACTTAAGGTTAACGAAAAAAAAGATCGCAGCCTGCGGCAGCTCCTACAAAAACCAATCTCTGTAGGAGCTGCCGCAGGCTGCGATCTTTTGATCTTTGTTTAAATCAGTGGATCAAGACTGTCCACAGCGCAAACCCGGCATACCACAACACCGCCGCGCGCAGCAGCAGTTCCCACAGGCTGTCGAGGGTAGTAATGCCATCCGGCCCGACCGCAGGCGGCGGGATCTCCCCCGCTGCCAAGCCAACCTTGTTGATCAGTTGCGCAGCGCTGATGTTCCAGTTCAGCAACTCATGCAACATCACCCGGCCGACCGCAACGAAATTGCCGACCAAGGCAAAACTCGCCGCCAGCAGACGCACCGGTACCCAATCAAAGGCATGGCGCAATTGCGCGGCGCGTTCGACCAGCGCCGGGTTCGTGCCGTGTTCTTCAGCCAGCGCCAACAAGCGATACGCCAACGCCGCCACCGGGCCGAGCACGAAGTACCAGAAGATCACCGCGAAGAAGCTCTGATAGGCCTCCCACAGCAAGTGCCCCTGCACCCGATCGAGCAGCTCTTCGCCACTGTCGGCGCAGATATTCAGATCGCGTTTGGCGACATGCGCCGCCGCTTGCAGATCTTCACGGCGCCAGGCATCGCGGAACGGCCCGAGCCCGCCGAGCAAATCGCCGCGCCCCAGACTGTAAATCACCACCAGCAAATGCACCGGCAACGCCAGCAGACCGTAAGCCACCGGTTCCAGCACCACCAGCAACAGCGCCAGCAGCGCGACCGGAAACAGCACCAGAATAGTCAGCACCAGCCACGGTTTACCCGCCAGTCGCTCGCTGCTTTCGAGTTTGTTCAGTTCGCGGATCCATCCGCCATCGCGTTGAACCCGATGGCGCAGGGCCGAAAACTTCTCGATCCAGACGGCCAGCAGTAACACCAGAAAACTCATTGTCCTTCCTCTTGTGCCAGGGCTGCGCGGTAACGCGCCCAGTCGAATGCCGGGCCAGGATCGGTCTTACGCCCGGGTGCGATGTCGCTGTGCCCGCAAATACGGGCGCCGGTGATGGCCGGAAATGCTCTTTGCAACTGACGGGTGAGCACGGTCAGCGCTTGATACTGCGCATCGGTGAAGGGCAGATCATCGGTGCCTTCGAGCTCGATGCCCACGGAAAAATCGTTACAGGTTTCGCGACCGTCAAAAATCGACACGCCCGCATGCCACGCCCGTTCCAGACAGGAGACAAACTGAGTGACCTTGCCGTCACGTTCAATCAGAAAATGCGCCGAGACGCGTAGGTCGGCGATCCCTGCAAAGTAGGGATGTTCGGTGACATCCAGACGGTTCTGGAAAAATTCCTGCACCTTGCCGGTGGCGAATTGCGCCGGTGGCAAGCTGATGTTGTGGATGACCAACAGGGAAACTTCGCCCGCCGGGCGTTCATTGAAATTGGGCGATGGGCACACCTGCACCCCGTGACACCACCCGCTAGCGGGATCCAGCTGCATAACGATTCCTTCAGCGCCGACTGTGTTGGCGTCCAGTATGCCGTGATCGGCACCCGGCGCGCGATCACTTGGAACGATTGAGTCGCCGCAGGTTGCCCAGCACCGACTCCAGTGCCCGGTCGAACAGCAAGGTGTCGTCGAGTGTTCGCGCGGCGCCACGCTGGAATTCCACCGCCAGTGCTGCGCGACTGCGCTCGAGGACTTTCATGCCAGTGCGGTCGACAAAGACGTATTTGTCAGTGGCGTCGATGATCGCCGCGAGTTTGCAGCGCAAGCTGTGTTCTTCGTCTTCCTGAAACGCCACCCAACTGCCCAGACGCAATTGATCGACCTGACGCAGACCGGCGGCATCGTCCGGCAGATACGTAGAGTTTTTCGCCATTGCGCCCTCATCGGCGGAAGGCAAAACAATCTGCTGCGAAACTTCGATCATCGGATCGGCCTCGCTGGCGGGCTCCAGCACCCTCACGTGCAGGGTTTCGAGCTCGCTAAAAAATTCGCTGGTGGCAAATGGATCGAATGCCGCACGAGTCAGGCCATCTCGCAGCGATTTGAGCAGGCCGGGCACCAAAGCCAACAGACGCAGACCGGATTCCGCATCGTTGTGACGCTGCACGCTCCAGACCAGTTGTTCCATGGTCTGCACGTCGTCACGCCACTGGGCGGAAGCCTCGCCATGCTTGAGACAGGTCAGCAGCAGCACTTTGCTCCAGGCATCCTCAACAAACGTCACCACTGCCGGCGGCAACACTTTGCCCAACAGCGCCTGATTCAACGCCCGTTCGACCCGGCGCCTAGCCAGCTCGGTTTTCGCCCGGCCCTCTTCGGCATCGCGCAAACGCTGTTCAAGCAGTTCGCTGCGGCGGCGTTCGTCGCTGGTGAACGCGAGGAAGTCCGCCAGCAGCTCGGAAAAAATTGCCGGATCATCGACAAAATCCGTGAGCAGGCGCTGCACCACTTGTTCGATACGCACATAAAGGTTGTCGCGGGTTTCGCTGTCGCTATCGCCCCAGCCCATTGCGGCAGCGGCGATTTCATTGAGCAGGCGCCGTGCCGGGTGGCTGCTGCGGCTGAAGAAACTCTTGTCGAGCACCGCCACTTTGAGCATCGGAATCTGCAATCGCGCGATCAGCGCTTTGAGCGAATCCGGCACATTACGGTCATCCAGAATGCACTCGAAGACCATGGCGATCAGGTTGATCACGTCTTCGTCCGCGCCCTCGACAATTCGCGATTTGCCACTTCTGAGGCTGACCCGCGTCAACAACTGTTCAAGCTGATTGCGCAGATCGAAATCGTCCTGCGCCGCGAGTGCCGGCACGTATTGTTGCAAGTGCGAGAGCAGACGCAGCAGGTCGCGGGTGCTGATCGGCTGCGTAGCAGCGCTGGGCTCTAGTGTTGGCGCGACGCTGCCGCGCACTTGCAGTAACAGTTCCTGCAACGCGGCGAAGACTTCTTGCACACCCTCGTCGGCCGGCAGCGGTTCGTCGCTGTCTTCGCTGTGCACGTTGGCCATCGCGCGATCAAGCGCCCGTCGCGCTGGTGCCGGTTTTAGCTCGGGCAGTACGCCGGTGACGCTGAGCAGTTGGTTGGCTTCGGCATACAACTGCTCGGTGTCGGCGAGGACATAGCGCTCGAACAGTTTGAGCAGGATCAGCTTGACCTTGATCTCCACGCCGAGGTTGCGCCCGGCCTGCAAGAAGTACTCACAGAGCATCGCCGGGGCGAGCGGGTTGTGCTGCGCGTCGAGAGGTTTGCCGAGCAATACGCTGAGCCGTGCACTCAGTTGATCCAGCGCAAAGCCATCGCGCTTGAGCACCCGGCCAACCATGGTCTCAATCGCCACGCTGCGCTCCATGTCGTCGGTGCGTGGCGCCGACTCGTCGAACATCAGTGCGGGTGGCAAGGCATTGGGTGAGGCGTCGTATTGAGTGAGGCCGACGAAAGCCTCGAAAAACAGTTCGAGGAAACCACGCTCGATGTTTTTGCGCTTCAGGCGCAGGTCGCGCATGGCTTCGAAAAAGATGTTCTGTTCGACGTCATTGCGTGCGCGATCCGCCATTTCGAAGAGAGTGTCGTCGGCGTTATCGAACAACTCCTGCAAGCCGTGGCGCAGTTGCTGCGCAGCCTTGTCGCGAACCTGAAGCAGAATCACAGGCAGGCGGGCGAGCGGCGAATGGTTCGCCTGATCCGTAGCGGCCTTGTGCAAAGGCACTACTTTCCCGTCGTTGTGCATCCAAGCCTCCTGAAACGGTGATTCGTCGGTCACTTTCTGCGCAAGCCCTTTGTGGGAGCGAGCCTGCTCGCGAAAGCGGTGGGTCAGAAAAAGAAATGTCGCTGACACGCCCTCTTCGCGAGCAAGCCCGCTCCCACAGTTTTGATGCGGCGCGCTCAAAATCGTCAAAGCCATGACGTCAAATGCAAGGCGGATTATCTTGCAAAAGGTGTCACCGCCGCTATAGCCGTCAGGGTTTCCCCTATACCTCGCCCCTTGCATTGACCACGTCGGCCGGCCTTTGCTCAAAGAAATTCGACCGGATGCAGTCAACCACGCACGTTCACGCCTTGGGTTGGCTCGCGCCATGCCCCTATAATCGAATCACTTTGTTTGTGGAGCCCGTTATGCCGAATCTACGTCTCGCCGATTTGACCGCCGAAATCGAAGCCAACGTGCGCCGTGCGTTGCTCGAAGACGTCGGCAGCGGCGACATCACCGCGCAACTGATCCCGGCCGAACGTCTGGCCAAAGCCACCATCATTACCCGTGACGAAGCGGTCATCTGCGGCACAGCGTGGGTTGATACCGTGTTTCGTCAGCTCGATCCACGCGTCGCGGTGCATTGGCAAGTGGTCGATGGCCAGCGGGTAAAACCCAATCAGCCCCTGTTTCACCTGGAAGGCCCGGCCCGTTCGCTGCTGACCGGCGAACGCAGTGCGCTGAACTTCCTGCAACTGCTGTCCGGCGTGGCGACGCGGGCGCAGTATTTGGCGGATTTTGTCGGCGAGACTCAGGTCAAGCTGCTCGACACCCGCAAGACCCTGCCGGGCCTGCGTCTGGCGCAGAAATACGCAGTGACCTGCGGCGGCTGCCACAACCATCGCATCGGCCTCTACGACGCGTTCCTGATCAAGGAAAACCACATCGCTGCCAGCGGCGGCATTGCGCAGGCCATCGCGGCCGCGCACAAGATCGCGCCGGGCAAACCGGTGGAAATCGAAGTGGAGAGTCTGGAGGAGTTGAAAGAAGCGCTGGAAGCCGGCGCCGACATCATCATGCTCGATGAGCTGAGCCTGGACGACATGCGCGAAGCCGTGCGCCTGAACGGCGGCAAGGCGAAACTGGAAGCCAGCGGTGGCATCAACGAAAGCACGCTGCTGCCAATCGCCGAAACCGGGGTGGATTACATCTCGATCGGCGCGATGACCAAGGATGTCAAAGCGGTCGACCTGTCGATGCGCTTGAGTCTTTAACAGCAGCGGCAAGCTACAAGCTACAAGCTACAAGCCAAAGCGCTTTTGCTCTGACTTGTAGCTTGCCGCTTGAGACTCGCTGCTGCTCTTATACGACGAGATTATTCATCTCGCAGTACTCTTCCCAATCGACACCCAGCACTTCAGCCGCCTCTTTGTGCAGCACGAGGCGCTGCGCCTCGAACTCCTCCGGCGTGCTCGTGTACTTGAGCGTCAGCTCCCACGGCTGCAGGCCCTGGGCCTCGGCTTCGTCTTCGAATGCCCACTGAATCTGGTCTTTCTGATCGTCAGGACTCAAGTCCTTGATCTCTTCCAACAGCTGGGGCGCGTCGAGTTTGTATTTCTCCAGCGCTTGTTCGTGACGTTGCTCTTGAGTTAATTCGGTCATGGCGTTCTCGCTGATCGTAAGAATGGAGGATGGATCTGGATCATCAAGGATCTCTCTGACGCGGTTTTTTCCGGCCTTCGGAACCATTCGGGATCATCTGAAAACTGCTAAGCGATGCTCATGCAGGCACCGAATATAGGACGTTTGCATGACGAATTACACGGGTCTTTACATCTCTCTCACAAAAACTTTGACCTGAGGGACATAAATCGAGGGGGCATGAGGAAAATGGTGCCCGAGACAGGAATCGAACCTGCGACCTTCGCGTTACGAGTGCGCTGCTCTACCGGCTGAGCTACACGGGCGGTGGGCTAAACCTAGCACCGGTCGTGTGCTGCGGCAAATTTGTGGGTCGCCTGATGGTTATCTCTTGAAACTCCCATTTGTGGCGAGGGGATTTATCCCCGTTCGGCAGCGCAGCGGCCGTGAATCCAGCACCTCGGTGTTTCAGGCAGTCCGCAGTGTCTGGTTTTACGACTGCTGCGCAGCCGAACGGGGATAAATCCCCTCGCCACAATTGCTTTATTCCAGACAAAAAAAATGCCCCACCGTTTTCACGGCGGGGCATTTTTATTGCGCTAAGGCCTGGGGGTGATTAAACGCCCGAAGCCTTGGCTGCTGCCACGTCTTTGATGGACAGCTTGATACGGCCGCGGTTGTCCACGTCCAGTACCAGCACTTCCACTTCCTGGCCTTCTTTCAGGATGTCGGTCACTTTCTCTACGCGAGCGTCGCTCAGCATCGAGATGTGCACCAGACCGTCCTTGCCCGGCAGGATGTTGACGAATGCGCCGAAATCGACGATGCGCTCAACTTTACCCACGTAGATCTTGCCGATCTCGGCTTCAGCGGTGATGCCCAGAACGCGCTGACGTGCAGCTTCAGCCGCTTCCTTGGTTTCGCCGAAGATCTTGATCGAACCGTCGTCTTCGATGTCGATCGAAGCCTTGGTTTCTTCGCAGATCGCACGGATGGTCGCGCCACCTTTACCGATAACGTCACGGATTTTGTCGGTGTCGATTTTCATCGCGATCATGGTCGGAGCGTTGGCCGACAGTTCGGTACGCGACTGGCCAATGATCTGGTTCATCTGACCGAGGATATTCAGGCGCGCTTCCAGGGCTTGGCCCAGAGCGATTTCCATGATTTCTTCGGTGATGCCTTTGATCTTGATGTCCATCTGCAGCGCGGTAACACCTTTGGCGGTACCCGCTACTTTGAAGTCCATGTCGCCCAGGTGGTCTTCGTCACCGAGGATGTCGGTCAGAACGGCGAATTTCTCGCCTTCTTTAACCAGACCCATGGCGATACCGGCAACCGGCGCCTTCATCGGCACACCAGCGTCCATCAGAGCCAGGGAAGCACCGCAAACGGAAGCCATCGAGCTCGAACCGTTGGATTCGGTGATTTCCGAAACCACGCGGATGGTGTACGGGAACACGTCAGCGGCTGGCAGCATGGCCGAAACCGAACGACGGGCCAGACGGCCGTGACCGATTTCACGACGACCAGCACCACCCATGCGACCACACTCACCTACCGAGAACGGAGGGAAGTTGTAGTGCAGCATGAACGGGTCTTTTTTCTCGCCTTCCAGGGTGTCCAGCAGCTGTGCGTCACGGGCAGTACCCAGAGTCGCGACTACCAGAGCCTGGGTTTCACCACGGGTGAACAGCGCCGAACCGTGAGTCTTCGGCAGAACGCCGACTTCGATGTTCAGCGGACGTACGGTTTTGGTGTCGCGACCGTCGATACGTGGCTTGCCGTTTACGATGTTTTCGCGAACGGTGCGGTATTCGATTTCGCCGAAAGCAGCTTTGACTTCGCTGGACGAAGGCTGGCCTTCTTCACCGGACAGCTTGGCAACCACCTGATCCTTCAGCTCACCCAGGCGAGCGTAACGGTCGGCCTTGATGGTGATGGTGTAAGCCTGGGAGATCGCTTCGCCGAACTCGGCACGGATAGCGCCCAGCAGTTCGGTGGCTTCTGGAGCCGGAGCCCAGTTCCAGGTTGGCTTGGCAGCTTCAGCGGCCAGTTCTTTAACCGCGTTGATCACCACCTGGAATTCGTCGTGAGCAAACAGTACGGCGCCCAGCATCTGGTCTTCGGTCAGCTCTTTGGCTTCCGATTCAACCATCAGCACGGCGTCCGAAGTACCGGCAACGACCATGTCCAGGCTCGAAGCAGCTTGCTGCTCGTAAGTCGGGTTCAGCAGGTAGCCGGTGCTTTCGTGGAAAGCAACGCGAGCGGCGCCGATCGGGCCGTCGAACGGAATACCCGAGATGGCCAGGGCAGCCGAGGTACCGATCATCGCAGCGATGTCCGGATCGGTCTTCTTGCTGGTGGAAACGACGGTGCAGACAACCTGCACTTCGTTCATGAAGCCTTCTGGGAACAGCGGACGGATCGGACGGTCGATCAGTCGGGAAGTCAGGGTTTCTTTCTCGGAAGGACGGCCTTCACGCTTGAAGAAACCGCCAGGGATCTTACCGGCAGCGTAAGTCTTTTCCTGGTAGTGAACCGACAGAGGGAAGAAGCCCTTGCCTGGATCGGCTTGTTTTGCACCGACTACAGTCACCAATACGCTGACGTCGTCGTCAACGGTGACCAATACTGCGCCGGAGGCCTGACGGGCGATACGGCCAGTCTCGAGGGTAACGGTCGATTGACCGAACTGGAATTTTTTGATTACCGGGTTCACGGTGTCCTACCTTCTTTGTGGCTCTTGGGGGAACTGGTTTCTTGCGAATTCTTGGGCAATGTCGGGAATCGGCCCAACGCCTGTCCAGGGTAAAACGTGTATCCAGATAAAACTTGAGGCTGGGAGCCTGCAAGCCGCCGGCGGTAAACCGCAGACGTCCGACAGACAACCAACCTCATAGCGCAATCGCTGATTAGCGACGCAGACCCAGGCGACCGATCAGAGTCTGATAACGACCCAGATCCTTGCCTTTCAGGTAGTCCAGCAGCTTGCGACGCTGGTTTACCATGCGGATCAGACCACGACGGGAGTGGTGATCTTTACCGTTGGCCTTGAAGTGACCTTGCAGCTTGTTGATGTTGTGGGTCAGCAGTGCAACTTGCACTTCTGGCGAACCAGTGTCACCAACAGCTTGCTGATAGTCAGCAACGATTTGAGCTTTTTCTTGAACGTCGAGAGCCATGAGGCCATCCTTTTATCAGGAAACTGTTTCAAAGAAACAGCTTCAACAGGCCAGGGACAAATCCCTGTATCTATAAATGAGTAGTGACCGTGCCTGTTAACAGCCACCCTCGCCAGCCTGCTTTGACACAGACCGGTTTCGGTCATTCCGACCGAATCAGTCGACGTGGCGCAATGCGCCCGTCTTCGCTCACTTCACCGATACCGATGAAGCGACCATTGTGATCCTGTACCCGCACCATACCGAATTTCGGAGCATCCGGGGCACGTACCGGCTGGCCGTTGAGCCAGTAGAACGCGCTCGCTTCCGAGAAGTGCAGCAGCGGCCAATCCTGCAAGCCGCTGTCCGATGGCATCAGGAAGCGATCAACCGCTTCGTTGCCGCCTTCGGCATGTACCGCTTCCAGCTCTTCGAGAGTCACGGTCTGCGCCAGGGTGAAAGGCCCGGCCTGGGTACGGCGCAATTCAGCGACGTACGCACCACAACCGAGTTGCTCACCGATATCCTCCACCAGGGTGCGGATATAGGTGCCCTTGCTGCAATCCACCGCAAGACGCGCAGTATCGCCTTCGAAGGCCAGTAATTCCAAGCGCGCAATAGTAACAGAACGCGGTTCACGCTCCACTACTTCGCCTGCACGCGCCAGCTTGTACAGCGGCTGGCCATCACGCTTGAGCGCCGAGTACATCGGCGGTATCTGACTGATTTGCCCACGAAATTTCGGCAATGCCGCTTCGACATCGGTGCGACCAACGGTCACCGGACGCTCCTGCAAAACCTCACCCTCGGCATCGGCCGTGGTGGTGGTCTTGCCCAGCTGCGCCAGGGTTTCATAGGCCTTGTCGGAATCGAGCAGGTATTGCGAGAACTTGGTCGCCTCGCCAAAGCACAACGGCAAGACGCCGGTGGCCAGCGGGTCGAGGCTGCCGGTGTGACCGGCCTTCTCGGCGTTGAGCAACCAGCGAACCTTCTGCAACGCGGCGTTGGAGGTGAACCCCAACGGCTTGTCGAGCAGGATAATGCCGCTGACGTTACGACGGATACGTTTGACCTGAGCCACCGAATTACTCCTTGGTGTCTTCAGGTTCAGCAGCGACCGGGTGCTGATTGTCTTCAGCAACGGCACGCTCGATCAGCGCCGACAAATGCGCGCCACGCACGACGGATTCGTCGTAGTGGAAGTGCAGTTGCGGCACGCTGCGCAGCTTCATTTCACGGGCCAGTTGCATGCGCAGGAAACCTGCGGCGGCATTCAGCACCTTGATGCTTTGCGCGATGTCTTCAGCGTTGTCCTGCCCCATCACGGTGATGAAAATCTTCGCGTGACCGACGTCACGGCTGACTTCAACAGCGGTAATGGTGACCAGACCCACACGTGGATCTTTGACTTCACGACGGATCAGTTGGGCCAGCTCGCGCTGCATCTGATCGCCGATACGTTGGGTACGGCTGTATTCTTTTGCCATGATTTTGTTACCTGTTACTGCCCTGCGGTGAAACCCGCAAGGTCTGAAAGCGGCAAACGCCCGGCCTGACAAATGCCAGACCGGGCGTTGCGTTTAGAGTCCTTGTGATGCGCCACACCCTTGAGTGCGGCCGGCCATCACGGCTCCTGAAGTGCGCGAGTTAGAGGCTGCGAGCAACCTGAACCTTCTCGAAGACTTCGATCTTGTCGCCGACTTTAACGTCGTTGTAGCTCTTAACGCCGATACCGCATTCCATGCCGGCACGTACTTCGGAAGCGTCATCCTTGAAGCGGCGCAGGGATTCCAGCTCGCCTTCGAAGATAACGATGTCTTCACGCAGTACGCGGATTGGACGGTTACGGTGCACAACACCTTCGATCACCATGCAACCAGCGATCGCGCCAAACTTCGGCGAACGGAACACGTCACGCACTTCGGCGATACCCAGGATATTCTCGCGAACATCGCTGCCGAGCATACCGGTCAGGGCTTTCTTGACGTCTTCGATGATGTCGTAGATCACGTTGTAGTAACGCATATCCAGACCTTCCTGCTCGACGATCTTCCGTGCGCCAGCATCGGCACGCACGTTGAAGCCGAACAGAACAGCGTTGGAAGCCAGTGCCAGGTTAGCGTCGGATTCGGTGATACCACCCACGCCGCCGCCTACTACGCGCACTTGTACTTCGTCGTTGCCCAGGCCATTCAAGGCACCGTTCAACGCTTCCAGCGAACCACGGACGTCGGATTTGAGGACGATGTTGAGCGTCTTCTTCTCTGCCTGACCCATGTTTTCGAAGATGTTTTCCAGCTTGCCGGCGTGAGCGCGAGCCAGTTTGACTTCGCGGAACTTGCCTTGACGGAACAGAGCCACTTCACGGGCTTTCTTCTCGTCAGCAACAACGCTCATCTCGTCGCCAGCGTCCGGGGTACCGTCCAGGCCGAGGATCTCGACAGGGATGGAAGGACCGGCTTCTTTGATTGGCTTGCCGTTCTCGTCGAGCATGGCGCGCACGCGGCCATAGTTCGAACCGACCAGCACCATGTCGCCTTGGCGCAGGGTACCGTCTTGAACCAGAACGGTTGCAACCGGGCCACGACCTTTGTCGAGACGCGATTCAACCACAACGCCACGGCCAGGAGCCGATGGAGTTGCTTTCAGTTCGAGAACTTCAGCTTGCAGCAGAACGGCTTCCAGCAGCTCGTCCACGCCAGTACCGACTTTCGCCGAAACCGGAACGAACGGCGTATCACCGCCCCACTCTTCGGAGGTCACGCCGTGAACCGACAGTTCGCTACGGATGCGATCGAGATCGGCGCCCGGCTTGTCGATTTTGTTCACCGCTACAACCAGTGGAACGCCAGCCGCTACCGCGTGCTGAACAGCTTCAATGGTCTGCGGCATCACGCCGTCGTCCGCTGCAACCACCAGGATCACGATGTCAGTCGCCTTGGCACCACGAGCACGCATTGCGGTAAACGCAGCGTGACCCGGGGTGTCGAGGAAGGTGACCATGCCGCGTTCGGTTTCAACGTGGTATGCACCGATGTGCTGGGTGATACCACCGGCTTCGCCAGCAGCTACCTTGGCACGACGGATGTAGTCGAGCAGGGACGTTTTACCGTGGTCAACGTGGCCCATTACGGTCACGACTGGTGCACGGGAGAACGACTCACCTTCAAACTTCAGGGACTCGGCCAGGGAATCTTCCAGGGCGGTGTCGCTGACCAGGGTCACTTTGTGGCCCAGTTCTTCGGCTACCAGTTGAGCAGTTTCCTGATCAAGCACCTGGTTGATGGTCGCTGGAGTACCCAATTTGAACATGAACTTGATGATTTCGGCAGCCTTGACCGACATCTGATTGGCGAGATCGCCAACAGTGATGGTCTCGCCGATCTGCACATCACGCACGACAGGGCCGGTTGGGCTCTGGAAACCGTGGGCGTTACGCTTCTTCAGCTTGGCCTTGCCGCGACCACCACGACGGAAGCCATCGCTTTCTTCGTCGGTAGTGCGTGGCGCCACACGTGGAGCCGGCGCTTTTTCTTTGACCGAGGCGCGATGCGGAGCGTTTTTGCGCTCGCCATCACCGCCACCGCTGCGACGATTGTTATCGTCAGCACGTGGCTTGTCCGGACGGCGCTGTTCGTTCTGCTTGTTGCGAACTTCGGCAGACGGCGCTGGAGCAGCGGCAGCGACCGGTGCGCTTTCGCGTACAGGTTCGGCAGCGGCAACCGGCGCAGCAGCAGGGGCGCTATTAGCGTTCTGCGCAGCAGCAGGCTGGTTACGCGCTTCTACTTCGGCGCGTTGCTTGGCTTCTTCTTCAGCCTTCTGACGGGCAGCATTTTCTACTGCGCGACGCTCATCCAGTTCACGCTTGCGCTCGGCTTCGATTTCTTCCGGGCTGCGCTGTACGAAAACTTTCTTTTTGCGGACTTCAACGCTGATGCTTTTGCTGCCAGCAACACGCAGGGTGCTGGTGGTTTTACGCTGCAGCGTGATCTTGCGTGGTTCTTCCACTTTCGCCTTGTGGCTGCTTTTCAAGTGAGTCAGCAGGGACTGCTTCTCACTGTCAGTCACATTTTCTTCGGCGGCGGTGTGCGGCAGACCTGCCTCACGCATCTGCTGCAACAGGCGCTCTACCGGTGTTTTGACCTCATCGGCCAGTTGTTTCACCGTGACTTGCGTCATGCACTTCTCTCCTCAGGCCGCGCCTAATTACTCGAACCAGTGGGCTCGGGCGGCCATGATCAACTTGCCGGCACGATCATCGTCAATGCCGTCGATGTCGAGCAGGTCGTCAATAGACTGCTCGGCCAGGTCTTCGCGGGTAATTACGCCGCGCACCGCCAGTTCCATCGCCAAATCCTTGTCCATACCCTCAAGCGAGAGCAGGTCTTCGGCCGGATGGGCGTCTGCCAGCTTTTCCTCAGTAGCGATGGCTTTGGTCAACAAACGATCCTTGGCACGAGCGCGAAGCTCGTTGACGGTATCTTCGTCAAAGCCGTCGATGTTGAGCATTTCTTCCACCGGTACGTAGGCAATCTCTTCCAGGCTGGTGAAGCCTTCATCTACCAGCACCTGAGCCAGGTCTTCGTCGACTTCCAGCTCGTCGATGAAGTTGCGCAGGATGTCGCCGGTTTCTGCTTGCTGCTTAGCCTGGATGTCCGATTCGGTCATCACGTTCAGGGTCCAGCCAGTCAACTGGCTGGCCAGACGCACGTTCTGACCACCGCGACCGATGGCCTGAGCCAGATTGTCTGCGCCAACGGCGATGTCCATTGCGTGGGCATCTTCGTCAACGATAATTGCCGCAACCTCAGCCGGGGACATGGCGTTGATCACGAACTGAGCCGGGTTGTCGTCCCAAAGAACGATATCAACACGCTCACCGCCCAACTCACCCGACACTGCCTGGACGCGCGAACCGCGCATACCGATGCAAGCACCTTGTGGGTCAATGCGTTTGTCCTTGGAGCGGACGGCGATCTTGGCGCGCGAACCCGGATCACGGGACGCTGCCATCACTTCGATCAGGCCTTCAGCAATTTCCGGCACTTCGATGCGGAACAACTCGATCAGCATTTCCGGCGCGGTACGCGACAGGATCAGCTGCGGGCCGCGGTTCTCGGTGCGGATTTCCTTGAGCAGCGCACGCAGACGCACGCCGACACGGAAGGTTTCGCGAGAAATGATGTCTTCACGGGCCAGCAACGCTTCAGCGTTGTTACCCAGATCGACGATCACGTTGTCGCGGGTGACTTTCTTCACGGTGCCGGAGATGATTTCTCCCAGGCGCTCGCGATAAGCGTCGACCACTTGAGCGCGCTCGGCTTCACGCACTTTCTGCACGATGACTTGCTTGGCAGTCTGTGCAGCAATGCGGCCGAACTCGATGGATTCGATCTTTTCTTCGACGACGTCGCCAACGTTGGCACCCGGATGCGTTTCAGCAACCTTGCTCGGCCAGGTTTCGATGGCCGGATCGTCGAGATCATTCTCTTCGACGACCGTCCAGCGACGGAAAGTTTCGTATGCCCCGGTGTGGCGGTTAATTTCCACACGCAGGTCAACTTCGTCTTCAAAACGCTTTTTGGTAGCAGTGGCCAAAGCCAGCTCCAGCGCTTCAAAAATTACGCTTGCCGGTACGCCCTTTTCATTGGATACCGACTCAACAACCAGCAGTACTTCTTTGCTCATCGTACGCCTCGCCTTTCGCAAGCCATTGGATCCGCGGGATCCGCGTCTCAGTCAAAACTGGGAATAATGTTGGCCTTGTCGATCATATCGATCGGCAACAGGAATTCATGGTCGTCTACCTGCACCACGACATCCTGTTCTTCTACACCGCGCAGAAGGCCCTGAAAGTTGCGTCGACCTTCAAAAGGCGAGCGCAGCTTGATCTTCACTTGTTCACCGACAAACTGGGCGAACTGCTCAATAGTGAACAGTGGGCGCTCCATGCCAGGCGAGGAAACTTCAAGGGTGTATTCAACGGTGATTGGATCTTCAACATCCAGCACACCACTGATCTGACGGCTGACAATGGCGCAATCGTCCACCAGCACGCCACCCTCTTTATCGATATAAACGCGCAACATCGAGTGACGACCCTGAGCCGAAAACTCGATACCCCAGCATTCATAGCCCAGGGCCACGACCACCGGGGCCAGCAAGGCCTGCAACTCTTCTAGCTTGCTCGACACCTGAACCCCCTAGTGCATGATATGTGCATGCTTTGCAAAATAAAAAAATGGGCGAAACGCCCATCCTTGAAACGCCGTCGAACAGCGGCGTTGAAAGTGTCCAGCTAACAAAAAGCCCCTGAAAAGGGGCTCCTTAAACTGGTTGCGGGGGCCGGATTTGAACCGACGACCTTCGGGTTATGAGCCCGACGAGCTACCAGACTGCTCCACCCCGCGACAAAGCTGGGGCGGAAGTATACGACCGATCCCTTATAGGGTCAATGTAACCTTCCACCTGCAAGAAAGCCCGCAACAGCGGGCTCTCCTGACTAATTGGTACCGAGAAGGGGACTCGAACCCCTACACCCTATGGGCACAACCACCTCAAGGTTGCGTGTCTACCAATTCCACCACCTCGGCAAAACTACGTTTGAAACCCTTCTTACTTCTGCTCTTGAGCTGGAGGTACGTCAGTCGCTGGAGTAGCCGACTTTTGCTCTTGAAGCACCGGGACATCATCAGAAGCCGGTTGTTGTTGCTTAGGTACTTCCAACACTGCCGGGTTTGGCAAACCTGCTTGAGTCAGCTGGTGAGCTTTCTCTTTAGCAAAGTAACCTAACCCCAAGCTGGTTATGAAGAAACCGGCGGCAAGTATAGCAGTAAACTTACTAAGAAAGGTAGAGGAACCTTGGCTTCCGAACACAGTATTTGAAGCACCTGCTCCGAAAGACGCGCCAGCGTCCGCACCCTTACCCTGCTGCAGCAAAACCAGAGCAACTACGCCCAATGCACCCAGCAGATGAAAAACGACTACGACTGTTTCCAGCATTTTTTCAGTTTCCCGCGGCGCGACAGATCGCACCGAACTCATCTGCATTCAGGGAAGCTCCACCAATGAGCCCCCCATCGATATCCGGCATGCCGAACAGTTCGACCGCATTGGCCGCCTTCACGCTGCCGCCGTATAGAAGCCGCACACCTCGTGCGACTTCAGAATTCTCTGCCGCCAACTGCTCGCGAATGGCTTTATGCACATCCTGCGCCTGTTGCGGCGTTGCAGTCAGTCCGGTGCCAATGGCCCAGACAGGCTCGTAAGCAATGACTGCTTTTGCAAAAGCACCAACACCCAGCTCCTCGATGATGCTGCCCAGCTGACGCCCGACAACCTCAAGAGTTTTCCCGGCTTCGCGCTGCTCGAGGGTTTCCCCTACACACAACACCGGAATCAAGCCACACGCCTGTGCCGCTGCGAACTTGCGATTCAGCATCCCGTCTCGCTCGCCCATGATCTGGCGGCGTTCGGAGTGCCCGACAAGCACAAGGGAACAACCTGCATCCACCAACTGACTCGGTGCAATTTCACCGGTCAATGCACCTTGCATGGATTCCACCGCAGAATTCTGCGCACCGACCGAAATCGATTTACCTTTCAAGCCATCAACCACTTGGTTGATATACAAGCAAGGCGGGAATACCGCGACATCAACACCGCTTGGCAAGGCCAGATGACGAAGGCCGTTGATCAGCTCAGCGACGCTGGCGCGGGTACCGTGCATCTTCCAGTTACCAGCTACCATAGGGCGACGCATGCTGTACCTCGTCGGTCAAAGTGGGCGCAGATGTTACCCAACACAATCATGCCTTGCAAGCCGAATCAGGCAGAAACTTCAGTTACCAGTTTTGCCAGTTCTTCGGCATAGCTGCGAACCTGCGTTTCGTCCTCGCCTTCGACCATGACGCGCACCAGAGGCTCTGTCCCGGACTTACGCAAAAGCACACGACCACGACCCGCCATTGCCTGGGTTACACGCGCACTGGCTTCATTGACAGCAGGATGTTCCAGCGGATTGTCGCCGCCGCCAAAACGCACGTTGATCAGCACTTGAGGGCACTTGCGCAGCGCCTGACGGCTTTGCGCCAGACCTTCGTTACGGGTCTTGAGCGCCATCAGCACTTGCAACGCCGCGATGATCGCATCACCGGTCGTGGTGTGATTAAAGCAAACGATGTGCCCCGAATTTTCACCACCAACCAGCCAGTTGCGTTCGAGCAATTCAGCAATCACATAGCGGTCACCGACATTGGCACGGATAAACGGAATTGAAAGCTCCGCCAGCGCCAACTCAAGACCCAGGTTGCTCATCAGTGTACCGACTACGCCGCCCTGCAGCTTGCCGCGCTCATGCAGGTCACGGGCGATGATGAACAACAACTCGTCACCATCAACGATGGCACCGGTGTGATCGACCATCAGAACCCGGTCACCGTCACCGTCGAAGGCAATACCCAGATCAGCATGCTCAGCCAGCACCGCCGCCTGCAACTGGCCCATATGGGTCGAGCCGCAGTTGTCGTTGATGTTCAAGCCATTAGGTTGCGCCGACAGCACCACCACTTCAGCACCCAGCTCGCGGAACACGCTAGGCGCTACCTTGTAGGTCGCACCGTGGGCGCAGTCGATGACAATTTTCAGCCCGGAGAAGCTGGTACCGGTCGGCACACTGCTTTTGCAGAATTCGATGTAACGACCGGATGCGTCGTTGATACGCGACACCTTGCCGATCTTGCTCGACTCAACCACCGTCATCGGTGCGTCGAGCAACTCTTCAATCATCAGCTCCAGCTCATCTGGCAGCTTGGTGCCTTTGCCGGAGAAAAACTTGATACCGTTATCGTCGTGCGGATTGTGCGAGGCACTGATCACAATGCCGGCTTCAGCCTGGAACGTACGCGACAGGTAAGCGATCGCGGGCGTCGGCATCGGGCCCAGCAGCATCACATCGGCACCCGCCGAAGTCAGGCCGGCTTCAAGCGCCGATTCGAACATGTAGCCGGAAATCCGCGTGTCCTTGCCAACCAGCACTTTGCAGGCGCCCATCTTGCGGAACGCCATGCCGGCAGCCCAGCCGAGCTTGAGCATGAAGTCAGGAGTAATCGGGTATTCACCGACTCGACCACGAATGCCGTCAGTACCAAAGTATTTCTTGCTCATAAGTGCTCCATCATTCTTCTTCAGCTGATTCCACGGCCGCGAGCATCCGCACCACGTCTACCGTTTCCGCCACATCATGGACACGCAATATACGCGCACCTTTCAACGACGCCAGCGCCGCCAGTGCCAGACCGCCGTGCAGCCGCTCACCGACAGGACGATTCAGCGCCTGCCCGATCATGCTTTTACGAGAAACGCCCACCAGCAGCGGCCGGCCCAACGCATGCAGGGCTTCCATGTGCTTGAACAAGCTTAGATTGTGCTGCAGGGTTTTGGCGAAGCCAAACCCCGGATCGAGGATGATTCGCTCGGCAGGAATACCGGCGGCCGCACATTGCGTCATGCGCTCAGCGAGAAACTCACCGACTTCCCGAGTGACATCCTGATAGTGCGGATTGTCCTGCATGTCACTAGGCTCACCCAGCATATGCATAAGGCACACCGGCAAACCGGTCGCCGCTGCTGCATCCAGCGCACCATCACGCTGCAATGAACGGACATCGTTAATCAGACCAGCACCGAGCCGCGCCGTTTCGCGCATCACCGCGGGCGTCGAGGTATCAACCGAGATAATCACATCGAGTTCGCGATTGATCAGCTCGACGATTGGCGCGACGCGTTCAAGCTCTTCGAGAGGGGAAACCGCACGCGCGCCGGGGCGAGTCGACTCGCCGCCAACATCGATCAACGTCGCACCAGCGGCGACCATGGCTTCGGCGTGGCGCAGGGCCGCGTCGAGCTGGCTGTATCGGCCGCCATCGGAAAAGGAATCGGGAGTGACATTGAGAATGCCCATGACATGCGTATGGGCCAAATCAAGAACCCGGTTGCCGCAAGGCAACCGGGTCAGGGACTGTGCAAAAGTCATTTCAAACCTTAAACGTCAGCAGCCGGACCGCCAATCGGTGTTTCCGGACGCTCATCCTGAACAACCGGAGGCGGCGGTGTACCCGTGCCACCCGACCAGTCGCGAGGTTCGCGAGGTGTGCGACCGGCCATGATGTCGTCGATCTGTTCAGCATCGATCGTTTCGTACTTCATCAGAGCGTCAGCCATGGCATCGAGCTTGTCACGGTTGTCCGTAAGGATCTGCTTGGCCGTGCCGTAACACTGATCAATGATGCTGCGCACTTCGGAGTCGATCAGCTTGGCTGTCTCACCGGAGAAGCTGGCCGCCTGCCCGCCACCGCCGCGACCGAGGAACACTTCGCCCTCTTCTTCAGCGTACATCAGCGGACCGAGTTTTTCCGACAGGCCCCATTTCGTCACCATGTTCCGTGCAATCTGGCTGGCACGCATGATGTCGTTGGAAGCACCGGTGGTGACACCGTCGAAGCCCAGGGTCATCTCTTCAGCAATACGGCCGCCATACAGCGAGCAGATCTGACTGATCAGTGCGCGCTTGGACAGGCTGTAGCGATCTTCTTCCGGCAGGAACATGGTCACACCCAGCGCACGACCGCGCGGGATGATCGACACCTTGTAGACCGGATCATGCTCAGGCACGACGCGACCCACAATGGCGTGGCCCGCTTCGTGATAAGCAGTGTTCTGCTTTTCTTTCTCGGACATGACCATCGATTTGCGCTCGGCGCCCATCATGATCTTGTCTTTGGCCAGTTCGAATTCTTTCATCTCGACGATGCGCTTGCCGCTACGTGCTGCGAACAGCGACGCTTCGTTGACCAGGTTAGCCAGGTCAGCACCGGAGAAGCCCGGAGTACCACGTGCGATCACGGCCGGAGCGACGTCGTCACCCATTGGCACTTTGCGCATGTGTACTTTGAGGATCTGCTCGCGACCACGGATATCCGGCAGACCGACCACAACCTGACGGTCGAAACGGCCCGGACGCAGCAGCGCAGGGTCGAGTACGTCAGGACGGTTGGTTGCAGCGATAACAATGATGCCGTCGTTCATTTCGAAGCCGTCCATCTCAACCAGCAACTGGTTGAGAGTCTGCTCACGCTCATCGTGACCGCCACCCATGCCGGCGCCACGATGGCGGCCGACGGCGTCGATTTCGTCGATAAAGATGATGCAAGGCGCGTGTTTCTTCGCCTGCTCGAACATGTCACGCACACGGCTGGCACCGACACCGACGAACATCTCGACGAAGTCAGAACCGGAAATGGTGAAGAACGGCACTTTGGCTTCGCCGGCAATCGCCTTGGCCAGCAAGGTTTTACCGGTACCCGGAGGACCGACCATCAGCACACCGCGAGGAATACGACCGCCCAGGCGCTGGAACTTGCCCGGATCACGGAGGAATTCAACCAGCTCGCCCACTTCTTCCTTGGCTTCGTCGCAACCGGCAACGTCAGCCAACGTGGTTTTTACCTGATCTTCGGAGAGCAGGCGCGCCTTGCTCTTGCCGAAGCTCATCGGCCCGCCCTTGCCGCCGGCACCGCCCTGCATCTGGCGCATGAAGAACATGAACACCGCGATGATCACCAGGATCGGGAAGCTGGCCACCAGAAGCTGGGTCCAGATGCTTTGCTGTTCAGGCTGCTTGCCTTCAACCACAACGTGGTTGTCGACCAGATCGCCGATCAGGCCATTGTCCTGAATCGCCGGACGAATGGTCTTGAAGCTGTCGCCGTCATTGCGTTTGCCGGTAATCACATAGCCATCAACCGCTACGCGTTCGACCTTGCCATCCTTGACCTGCTGGATGAAGTCGGAATAGTTGAGGGTCTGCGGCTCGTTAGGGCTGGAGAAGTTGTTCATCACTGTCACCAGGACAGCCGCGATGATCAACCACAGGATCAGATTCTTTGCCATATCGTTCAATTAACTACCCTCTGAAGCAAGCTCCGCTACTGGCGCGCGCTTCGCATGATATTCACCGGCCTAACTTACTACATTACCTACGGCTCTGGCAGGCGCCGTCTGTAACCCTTTGTGAAACACTTTCTACACAATATTCGCTAATGCGCTCGGGGCGAAATACGAAAAACCTATCACCCCGCCAAAAAAACTCCGTTTTACTCACTACGCCCGCGGTAACCCCAAGCCAGCATGTATTGCTCGCGGGAGGTGCCTCGAGAAGAGTCCGGCTTGATCATCTGGATCTTGTCGAACTTCTTGCGAGCATCCTTCAGGTAGGTATCGAACCCTTCACCCTGAAAAATCTTGATTACAAAATTACCGCCCGGCTTGAGGATTCGCTCCGCCAAGTCTAGCGCCAGTTCACAAAGAAACATGGCTTTGGGCATGTCAACTTCGGGCGTACCACTCATATTGGGGGCCATATCGGAAATCACAAGGTCCACCTGCGAATTACCTACCGCCTCAAGGATCTGTGCGAGCACCGCATCCTCGGTGAAGTCACCTTGAATGAAAGTCACGTCCGGAATGCTGTCCATTTCCAGAATGTCCGAGGCGATCAGACGGCCCTGACCGCCGATCAACCGGCTGGTGACCTGCGACCAGCCGCCAGGCGCTGCGCCCAGGTCGACAACGCTCATGCCGGGGCGGATCAGTTTGTACTTCTCCTGGACTTCCAGAAGCTTGTAACTCGCACGCGAGCGGTAGCCATCCTTCTGGGCCTGCTTCACATATGGGTCATTAACATGTCTTTTCAGCCAACCAAGGCTTGTCTTGGAACGCGCCATTGGGCACCTCGATAATTAGGGTCGTGATTAATTGGGCGGATCCACGAGCCCTCGGGTAAAATGGCCGCCATTTTACAGAATCCAGACGAAAGGGTCAGATTATGCCGCTCACTCAAGAGCAGAAGAAACAGTACAAATCCATTGGCCACCATCTGAAACCCGTTTTGACGGTAGCCGACAATGGTTTGACTGAAGGTGTGTTAGCCGAATTTGAACGTGCATTGGCGGATCACGAGCTGATCAAGATCAAGCTCACCATCCTTGATCGCGAAGCGCGCCTGGCGCAAATCGCAGAGCTGTGCAAGGTCGGCAAAGCGGATCTGGTACAGGTCATCGGCAAGATGGCACTGGTGTATCGCAAGAACTTCAGCGCCAACAAGCAGCTGTCGAACGTTCATCGCTTCAAGTGATGACAGGGGTCAAGGGTGTGCTTCGCGCACCCTGACACTCCACCCCGGCACCGGTTGCATTACCAGTATCAAACCGGAAAAGCCCAGAATCAGAAAACTGAATTCCTGCCAGCGCTGCGCTTCCGGCCAGCCGACACGCACTGCGACAAACATCGCGCACGCGTACAACGCCATCAGCAGCACCTGCCCGCGAAAATCCCGCCATAGACTGGCAAGGCCTTCGGCCTGTACCAGCACCAAAGCCTGAAATATCACGCAAGCGGCAGCGAATCCCACCACCAGCACTTCAAATGCAGCGGCTACTTCATCGATCAGCAGCGGCGCCAGGCCAATTTTGCCCAATGCCGGCTGCAAACCGAGATGAATTAGCCATAGACCGCCGACCCATAACATCTGGGTCAGTTGCCAAAGCATGGCGCCCGCGTGCAGCGGGCGCCCTTTTTCAGATGTGACGGACTTCGACAATCTCGTACTCGATCACGCCACCAGGCGTTTTAACCGCCACCACATCACCCTCTTCCTTGGCAATCAAGGCGCGGGCCAGTGGCGAACCGACGGAAATCTTGCCGAGTTTGAAGTCAGCCTCGTCCTCACCCACGATGTGGTAAGTAACGCGCTCATCCGTCTCGACGTTGGCGATTTCCACGGTCGTGCCGAAAATCACTTTGCCAGTGTGCGGGATCGACGTGACATCAATGATGATCTGATTCTGAATCCGGCCCTCGATGTCACGAATCCGCGCCTCGACCATGCCTTGCTGTTCGCGCGCGGCATGGTATTCAGCGTTTTCCTTCAAGTCACCCAGCTCGCGAGCCGTGCCGATGTCCTGGCTGAGCTTCGGACGGACGACCTTGGTCAGGTGAGTGTGTTCTTCTTCCAGGGCTTTGGCGCCCTGAACAGTCATTGGGTATTTGGTTATGCTCATGCCTTCAATCCTGCGTGTAGATCTTGCAAGCGGCGCACGGTCTTTTCCGGACCGAACTTCAGCGCTTCACAGATAGCTTCGCCAGCAGCAATGGTAGTGGTGCAGTAGATCTTGTGCTGCAAGGCATTACGACGAATGGAGTACGAATCAGCGATCGACTGACGACCTTCGGTGGTGTTGATGATCAGCGTGACTTCGTCATTCTTGATCATGTCGACCACGTGCGGACGACCCTCGGTCACCTTGTTCACACGGCGCACTTTCAGACCTGCGGCTTCGATCAGCTTGGCAGTACCGGCAGTGGCAACCACTTCGAAACCCAAGTTGATCAGATCACGGGCCACGCCTGCAACCAATGGCTTGTCGTCGTCACGTACGCTGATGAACGCAGTACCGCCGGTCGGCAGCACTTCGCTCGCGCCCATCTGGGCTTTGGCGAATGCTTCACCGAAGGTGTCGCCGACGCCCATCACTTCACCGGTCGACTTCATCTCTGGGCCGAGGATCGGGTCAACGCCAGGGAATTTGGCGAACGGGAAGACTGCCTCTTTCACGCTGTAGAAGTTCGGGATGATTTCTTTGGTGAAGCCGATTTCTTTCAGGGTCTTACCAGCCATCACGCGGGCAGCGATCATCGCCAGGGAAACACCGATGCACTTCGACACGAACGGTACGGTACGGGAAGCGCGCGGGTTGACTTCGATGACGTAGATGTCTTCGCCTTGCAGCGCCAACTGTACGTTCATCAGGCCGACAACGCCCAGTTCCAGGGCCATTTTCTTGACCTGTTCGCGCATCTCGTCCTGGATGTGCGCAGGCAGCGAGTACGGCGGCAGCGAGCACGCGGAGTCACCGGAGTGAACGCCAGCCTGTTCGATGTGCTGCATGATCGCGCCGATGACGACGTCTTTGCCGTCGCAGACTGCATCCACGTCCATTTCGATGGCGCAGTTGAGGAAGTGGTCGAGCAGCACCGGGCTGTCGTTGGACACTTTCACCGCGTCACGCAGGTAGCGCTTGAGTTCTTCTTCTTCGTAAACGATTTCCATCGCGCGGCCACCCAGTACATAGGATGGGCGTACGACCAACGGGTAACCGATCTTGCTGGCGGCACGAATTGCTTCGTCTTCGCTGCGCACGGTGGCGTTTGGCGGCTGACGCAGGTTCAGGCGCTCAACCATTTGCTGGAAACGCTCACGGTCTTCGGCACGGTCGATCGCGTCCGGGCTGGTGCCGATGATCGGCACGCCAGCGGCTTCAAGAGCGCGAGCCAGTTTCAGTGGAGTCTGGCCGCCGTACTGGACGATCACGCCTTTTGGCTTCTCGACACGGCAGATTTCCAGCACGTCTTCGAGGGTTACCGATTCGAAGTACAGACGATCGGAGGTGTCGTAGTCAGTGGAAACAGTTTCCGGGTTGCAGTTGACCATGATGGTTTCGTAGCCGTCTTCGCGCAGTGCGAGGGCAGCGTGAACGCAGCAGTAGTCGAACTCGATACCTTGGCCGATACGGTTCGGGCCACCGCCCAGAATCATGATCTTGTCGCGACCCGACGGCGCGGCTTCGCACTCTTCTTCGTAAGTCGAATAAAGATAAGCGGTGTCGGTGGCGAACTCGGCGGCGCAGGTGTCAACGCGCTTGTAGACCGGGAACACTTCCAGCTTGTGACGGTGAGTCCGCAGGTTCTTCTCGGTCACACCCAGCAGCTTGGCCAGACGCTGATCAGAGAAACCTTTGCGCTTGAGCTTGTACATCACGTCGCGGTCGATCGCGGACAGACCGAGGGTCTTGACCTTCTCTTCGTCCTTGATCAGATCTTCGATCTGTACCAGGAACCAAGGGTCGATCATGTTCATCGCGAAGATTTCTTCGACGGTCATGCCGGCGCGGAAAGCGTCTGCCACGTACCAGATGCGCTCGGCGCCCGGCACGGTCAGTTCGCGCTTGAGCACGCTCATGCTTTCCGGGTTGCTCAGGTCGAGCTTCTCGTCCAGACCGCAAACGCCAACTTCCAGGCCGCGCAGAGCTTTCTGCAGGGATTCCTGGAAGGTACGGCCGATGGCCATGACTTCACCCACCGACTTCATCTGAGTGGTCAGACGTGCGTCAGCCTTGGCGAATTTTTCGAAGGCGAAGCGCGGCAGCTTGGTGACGACGTAGTCGATCGACGGCTCGAAGGACGCCGGGGTTTTGCCGCCGGTGATGTCGTTCGACAGTTCGTCGAGGGTGTAGCCCACAGCCAGTTTGGCCGCGACTTTGGCGATCGGGAAACCGGTGGCTTTCGAAGCCAGCGCCGAGGAACGCGATACGCGCGGGTTCATTTCGATCACGACCATACGGCCAGTGTCCGGGCAGATACCGAATTGCACGTTGGAACCGCCGGTCTCGACGCCGATCTCGCGCAGTACCGCCAGGGAGGCGTTACGCAGGATCTGGTATTCCTTGTCGGTCAGGGTTTGTGCTGGAGCCACGGTGATCGAGTCACCGGTGTGCACGCCCATCGGGTCAAAGTTTTCGATCGAGCAGACGATGATGCAGTTGTCCTTTTTGTCGCGGACAACTTCCATCTCATATTCTTTCCAGCCGATCAGCGATTCGTCGATCAGCAGCTCTTTGGTCGGCGACAGGTCGAGACCGCGGGCGCAGATTTCTTCGAACTCTTCACGGTTGTACGCGATGCCACCACCGGTGCCGCCCATGGTGAAGGACGGACGAATGATGCACGGGAAGCCGAGGGTTTCGAGAACCGCGTTGGCTTCTTCCATGCTGTGGGCGATACCGGAGCGCGGGCACGCCAGGCCGATGGATTTCATCGCCTTGTCGAAACGCGAACGGTCTTCAGCCTTGTCGATGGTGTCGGCGTTGGCGCCGATCATTTCTACGCCGAACTTCTCCAGAATGCCTTCGCGTTCCAGGTCCAGGGCGCAGTTCAGAGCAGTCTGGCCGCCCATGGTTGGCAACACGGCGTCCGGACGCTCTTTCTCGATGATCTTGGCAACGGTCTGCCACTTGATCGGCTCGATGTAAGTCGCGTCGGCCATGTCCGGGTCGGTCATGATGGTGGCCGGGTTGGAGTTCACCAGGATGACGCGGTAGCCCTCTTCGCGCAGGGCTTTACAGGCCTGGGCGCCGGAGTAGTCGAATTCGCAGGCCTGGCCGATAACGATCGGGCCAGCGCCGAGAATCAGGATGCTTTTAATGTCTGTACGTTTTGGCATGGGTTTGTCACTCAAATCCGCAGGTCAGTCGGCAAGCCGTCTTGATCGATTTCTGAAGTCCCGAGGGGGCCGCCGGTGCCGGGGCCGCTCTCGAGGGGCTTCTCTCTACAGTCTCAAGGCGAACGCTTAGCGTCGCTTGGCCATCTCGTTGATGAAGCGGTCGAACAGTGGCGCGACGTCATTCGGGCCCGGGCTCGCTTCAGGGTGACCCTGGAAGCTGAACGCGCTCTTGTCGGTGCGCTCGATGCCTTGCAGGGTGCCGTCGAACAGCGATTTGTGGATCGCACGCACGTTGGCTGGCAGGGTTTCTTCGTCCACCGCAAAACCGTGGTTCTGGCTGGTGATCATTACAACGCCAGTGTCCAGATCCTGCACCGGGTGGTTGGCACCGTGGTGGCCGTGGCCCATTTTCAGGGTCTTGGCGCCGGAGGCCAGAGCCAGCAGTTGGTGACCGAGGCAGATGCCGAATACCGGAATTTCGGTTTCCAGGACTTCCTTGATCGCCTTGATCGCGTAGTCGCAAGGCTCCGGATCACCCGGGCCGTTGGACAGGAACACGCCGTCCGGCTTCAGCGCCAGCACATCGGCCGCTGGGGTTTGGGCAGGTACGACGGTGACGCGGCAGCCGCGTTCGACCAGCATGCGCAGGATGTTGACCTTGACGCCGTAATCGTAGGCAACCACGTGGTAAGGCAGCTCGGAGGCTTCGATGGTCGCGTGGCTGTCGGTCTTCAGATCCCAGACAGTCGAGCGCCATTCGTATTGCTTCTTGGTGCTGACGACTTTCGCCAGATCCATGCCCTTCAGGCCCGGGAAGCCTTGCGCAGCAGCGATTGCTGCTTCTTCGGAAATGTTGTCGCCGGCCATGATGCAGCCGTTCTGTGCGCCTTTTTCACGCAGGATGCGGGTCAGGCGGCGGGTGTCGATACCGGCGATTGCCACAACGTTGTTGGCTTTCAGGTAATCGGACAGGGACATCGTGTTACGCCAGTTGCTCGCTACCAGCGGCAGGTCACGAATGACCAGGCCAGCGGACCAGACGCGGTCGGACTCGGCGTCTTCCGGCGTGGTGCCGGTGTTGCCGATGTGCGGGTAAGTCAGGGTAACGATTTGTTGGGCGTAGGAAGGATCGGTAAGGATTTCCTGATAGCCGGTCATTGCGGTGTTGAACACCACCTCACCAACGGTCTGACCGTCGGCTCCAATGGCTTCGCCGCGAAAAATGCTGCCATCAGCAAGGGCGAGTATGGCTGGCTTAGTCAAGAAGACCTCCCGTAAATAAAGCATGAAGGGGCAATCGCAGGTTGTAAAAAAGCGGAGTGACGTATGGACACGTCACCCCGCTTCTTCACTGAATTATTCTGCGCGCTTTTAGTGGACACACTAAAGCTGTAGCTTACAGGAAAGACCTCGATTTCGGAAGGGCGAAACACACACAAACTCGCCTTATAAAGGCATGGCGACGCGCGACCACGGTGATGGCACGGTTGACACCCCTTCACCCCTCTCTAGAATAGGTACCCATCTCAAGTTTCGAGCAAGAAACCCTGAATGAGTACCCACATCAGCATCGCTGACGCCGCCACGCTGCTGAATGTCAGTACGCAACGGGTCAGAACCCTTTGCCGCAACGGCGACCTCCAGTCCGAAAAGATCGGTAACACCTGGATCATCGACCACGCCAGCTTAAAAAATTACGGGCTCCGAACCGCACATATGATTGCACAAGATCACCCTGCTTACGCCGTGCAGACGTCGTCGAGCGAGCGCAAACCTATCGCTCTGAGTTTTTTCTCCGGCGCCATGGGCCTCGATCTCGGCCTGGAAAAGGCCGGTTTCGATATCCGCCTGGCCTGCGAATCGAACAAGCATTGCCGCCAGACCATCACCCTGAATCGCCCCAACACCGCGCTGCTCGGCGACATCAATGACTGCACCGCCGAACAAGTGCTGGAAGCCGCACAGGTGCGCGCCGAAGACGTCGACCTGATCGTCGGCGGCCCGCCCTGCCAGGCCTTCAGCACCGCCGGCAAGCGCAAGGCGTTCAATGATGATCGCGGCAACGCCTTCCTCAAGTACATCGATCTGGCACTGGAAATTCGCCCACGCTTCATCGTGATCGAGAACGTGCGCGGGCTGTTGTCGTGCCCGATGGATCATCGCCCGCACAATCAGCGCGGCAGCGAATTCCCCGATCTGTCCCTCGACGAAATGAAGGGCGGCGCGCTCAACTTCGTCATCAGCGTGCTGCGACGTGCCGGCTACACCTGCACGTTCAACCTGTACAACTCAGCGAATTTCGGCACGCCGCAAATTCGCGAGCGGGTCATCATTGTCTGCTCCCGCGATGGCAAAGAAGCGCCATTCCTGACGCCAACCCACTCCGAAGACGGCTCCCACGGCCTGCCAGTGTGGAACAAGCTGCGCGGCGCACTGGTCGGTCTGGATCAGCACACGCACCTGAACTTCCCGGAAAAACGCCTCAAGTACTACCGCATGCTCACCGCCGGACAGAACTGGCGCAGCCTGACTCCGGACTTGCAGCAAGAAGCTCTCGGCAAGTCGTATTTCTCCGGCGGCGGCAAAACCGGTTTCCTGCGCCGTCTGCATTGGGAAAAACCCTCGCCGACGCTGGTCACTCACCCGGCCATGCCGGCCACAGACCTCGCGCACCCGGAAGAGGATCGCCCGCTGTCGATTCAGGAATACAAACGCATTCAGGAGTTTCCGGACGACTGGCAACTGGCTGGCCCGCTGATCGAGCAATACAAACAGGTCGGCAACGCCGTACCGGTCAGCCTCGGCCATGCGGTCGGCAAGTTGATTCGCGACCTGCTCAGCGGCACCGATCAGGCGCCGCCGCAGGACTTCCGCTTCTCGCGCTACCAGGCCACGTCGCACAACGACTGGCTGCAAGTGTTCGAGCAGCAGAAGAAGAAGCTCCAATTCGACCTGGAACTGGCCTGATTCACCGCCGAGGGAGCGTCTGCTCCCTCAAGCCTCACGCCTCACTCATCGCTTGAAGAGTTGAGGCGTACCAGACGATCCCACTGGATCGCACCCTCAGCGTTGCAAAACTCGCGGGTGAATTCTTCCGTGAACTGGTTGACCAGTTGCGTGTACGAGTCCTGGAATTGGGCATTACGCTCGTGCGCCTTAAAGCCCAGCGGCCCGATCAGCTCGACAAACAGATCCGGGTCGCCCGAGATGAACTCCCAGAAACGCTGACCGCAGAGTTTGCTGTAGTCGCCCTTGTCCGGATTGTTATCACGCCCGTAGCAGCAACCGTTGACGGCAACGATGTTCAGGCCGGACTGGCTGGTACGCAATGTCCGCTGCGCCGTTTTGAAGTTGGTACGCATTTGGGTGATCTGCGAGCTGTTGCCCCAGTTCGGCCCGGACTTGATCGCGACCAGATGACGGCGCCCGTCCTTGTCGAACTCCAGATCGACACCAGCGACCGCTGACTTCCAGCCTCCATAGGTCTTGCCATTGATAAAGATCGCCAGGCCTTCCAGCCAATCGCCGAACAGGGTTTCCTCGTTAGAAGACACGTGCGCATCAACAATCCCACGAACGATCTGCTCCGCCGTCTGCATGTCCTTGGCTTTGAACATGTAGGGATTCTTGCGCTTGAGCACACTCTTGAGCTTCAACCGCGACAGGCTGTCGAGACGCTTCTGGTGAAACGTGCCGATATTGTCTTCGACGTACTTGGCCACATCGGCCAGATCCAATGGTTGCATCCGTTGCATTCCTTTCAAAAATTGAAACTTCAGACAAAACAAAGGCGCTTTACGCGCCTTGTTTTTTTCACATTCGAATTACTTCAGATCGAGCACATCCTGCATGTCATACAGGCCCGGCTCACGCCCGTCGAGCCACAGCGCAGCACGCACCGCGCCCTTGGCGAAGGTCATACGGCTGGAAGCCTTGTGGGTGATTTCCAGACGCTCGCCCTCACAGGCAAACAGCACGGTGTGATCGCCGACCACATCACCGCCGCGAACCGTGGCAAAACCGATGGTTTCACGCTCACGCGCGCCGGTGTGGCCTTCACGCCCATAGACCGCAACCTTCTGCAGATCACGATCCAGCGCATCGGCAATCACTTCGCCCATGCGCAGCGCGGTACCCGAAGGTGCGTCGATCTTGTGCCGGTGATGAGCTTCGATGATCTCGATGTCAGCCTCATCGCCCAGCACCCGCGCCGTCATCTCGAGCAATTTCAGCGACAGGTTGACCCCGACGCTGAAGTTGGCGGCAAACACGATCGGGATGTCTTTCCCGGCATCGGCCAGCAATTGCTTCTGCGCCGCGTCCAGCCCGGTGGTACCGATGACCATGGCTTTGCCTGCCTTGCGGCAGAACGCCAGGTTTTTCAGCATCACTTCGGGCAGGGTGAAATCGATCAGTACGTCGAACTCTTCAGCCACGGCTTCGATGTGAGCGGACAACGGCACGCCAATACGACCCAGCGAAGCCAGCTCACCGGCATCAACGCCGATCAACGTGCTGCCCGGACGCACCACGGCAGCGGTCAAACCGGTCAGCGGCGCGCGCTGTTGCACGGCTTCGACCAGAATCTTACCCATGCGCCCAGCAGCGCCCATCACAGCTATACGTCGCATGCCGACTCCTTACAGATCGCCGAAGAAGCGCTTCACACCGTCAAACCAACCGGTGGTTTTCGGTGAATGGCTGTTGTCGTCGGCCAGCGAGCTGCGGAATTCTTCCAGCAGTTCGCGCTGACGACGGTTCAGGTTGACCGGCGTTTCGACCGCAACGCGGCACATCAGATCGCCCGCACCGCCGCCACGCACTGGCGCAACGCCTTTGCCGCGCACACGGAACTGCTTGCCGGTCTGGGTGCCTTCAGGGATTTTCAGTTTGACGCGACCGTCGAGGGTCGGGATTTCCAGCTCGCCGCCCAATGCTGCGTCGACGAAGCTGATCGGCACTTCGCAGAACAGATGCTTGCCGTCACGCTGGAAGATGTCGTGCTCGCGCACGTTGATGACCACGTACAGGTCGCCCGTCGGGCCGCCCTGCGTACCCGCTTCGCCTTCGCCGGACAGACGAATGCGGTCGCCGGTGTCGACGCCGGCCGGTACCTTGACCGAGAGGGTTTTGTACTCTTCAACGCGACCGTCACCGTGGCAGGAATCGCACGGATCGGAAATGATCTTGCCTTGGCCATGGCAGCGCGGGCAGGTTTGCTGCACCGAGAAGAAGCCTTGCTGCATGCGCACCTGACCGATGCCGCCGCAGGTCGGGCACGTCGATGGCGAGGAGCCTTTTTTGGCACCCGAACCGTCGCACGGCTTGCAGTTGACCAGTGTCGGAACGCGGATATTCACCGACGTGCCGCGCACCGCTTCTTCCAGATTCAGCTCCAGGGTGTAGCGCAGATCACTGCCACGCTGAGCGCCGCCACGACCACCGCCGCGACCGCCACCGAAGAAATCACTGAAGACATCGCCAAAGATGTCAGAGAAGTTCTGACCGCCAAAACCGGCACCGCCGCCGCCCATGCTTGGGTCAACGCCGGCATGACCGTACTGGTCGTAAGCCGCACGCTTGCTGGAATCGGACAGCACTTCGTAGGCCTCGTTGGCCTCTTTGAACAGTTCTTCCGACGCTTTGTCATCGGGATTACGGTCCGGGTGATGCTTCATCGCCAGACGACGGTAGGCCTTCTTCAGGTCTGCATCGCTTGAGCCACGCTCAACACCCAACACTTCGTAATAGTCACGCTTTGCCATAAGTCTTCTGCACTCTTGAGGACGTCCGGCAAACCCCTCCTGAGGATCGCCAAACTCGTTGAGCCCCAATACAGGCCCGGACCCAACTCACGTCAATTCAACGATCCTGGTCTTTGATTCTGCGGTACTTGCGGCGCGAAAAGCAGGAGCATTCCCGGCCATACCGCCAGCATCCGAACGTTGTCGCATGCTGTAAAAATTCGCGTATTCCAGATACGCCAACGCGGGAGCTAGCTCCCGCGCGGCGACATCCTACCAGTCACTGCCCGAAGGCAGTCAACCGGCCGACCAACAACTTACTTGTGGTCTTTGACTTCTTCGAACTCTGCATCGACAACGTCGTCAGCCTTCTCAGCCGATTCGCCTTGCGGGGCTGCGCCATCAGCTGGCTGAGCCTGTTCGGCGTACATCTTCTGAGCAACCGGAGCGGAGACTTTCGACAGCTCTTCAACCTTCGCTTCGATAGCAGCCTTGTCGTCGCCTTTGACAGCGGCTTCCAGAGCAACCACAGCCGCTTCGATCGCAGTCTTCTCTTCGGCGGTGACTTTGTCGCCCGCGTCAGCAACCATTTTGCGAGTCGAGTGAACCAGTGCATCACCCTGGTTACGGGCAGCGGCCAGTTCTTCGAACTTGCGGTCTTCTTCAGCGTTGACTTCAGCATCACGAATCATTTGCTGAATTTCGTCATCGGACAGACCGGAGTTGGCCTTGATCACGATCGACTGAGTCTTGCCGGTAGCCTTGTCTTTCGCGCCGACGTGCAGGATGCCGTTGGCGTCGATGTCGAAGGTTACTTCGATCTGTGGCACGCCACGTGGAGCAGGTGGAATGTCCGCCAGGTCGAACTTGCCCAAGGACTTGTTCTGAGTGGCTTGCTTACGCTCACCCTGCAGCACGTGAATGGTCACAGCGCCCTGGTTGTCGTCGGCAGTCGAGAACACTTGCGATTTCTTGGTAGGAATCGTGGTGTTTTTCTCGATCAGCGCGGTCATCACGCCACCCATGGTTTCGATACCCAGGGTCAGCGGGCTGACGTCGAGCAGCAGAACGTCTTTCACGTCACCGGCCAGAACAGCGCCCTGAATCGCAGCACCCATGGCAACAGCTTCGTCCGGGTTCACGTCTTTACGTGCTTCTTTACCGAAGAAATCGGTTACCAGCTTCTGTACCAGCGGCATACGGGTTTGACCACCGACCAGAATCACGTCGTTGATCGCGCCAACGTCCAGACCAGCGTCTTTCATGGCGATGCGGCAAGGTTCGATGGTGCGCTGAACCAGGTCTTCAACCAGTGCTTCAAGCTTGGCACGCGAGATTTTCACGTTCAGGTGCTTAGGACCGGTCGCATCTGCAGTGATGTACGGCAGGTTAACGTCGGTCGACTGGCTCGAGGACAGTTCGATCTTGGCTTTCTCAGCGGCTTCTTTCAGGCGCTGCATCGCCAGCGGGTCACCTTTGAGGTTCATGCCGCTTTCTTTCTTGAATTCGTCGACGAGGTAGTCGATCAGACGAATGTCAAAGTCTTCACCGCCCAGGAACGTGTCACCGTTGGTGGCCAACACTTCGAACTGGTGCTCGCCGTCAACTTCAGCGATTTCGATCACGGAGACGTCGAAAGTACCGCCACCCAGGTCATAAACGATCACGGTGTGATCGCCCTTGGCCTTGTCCATACCGTAAGCCAAAGCGGCTGCGGTTGGTTCGTTGATGATACGTTTTACGTCCAGACCCGCGATGCGGCCGGCGTCTTTGGTCGCCTGACGCTGGCTGTCGTTGAAGTAGGCCGGAACGGTAATGACCGCTTCGGTCACTGGCTCGCCGAGGTAGTCTTCGGCGGTCTTCTTCATCTTTTTCAGAATTTCAGCCGAGATTTGTGGCGGCGCCATTTTCTGGCCGTTCACTTCAACCCAAGCGTCGCCGTTGTCAGCCTTGGCGATCTTGTACGGCACCATCTGAATGTCTTTCTGCACAACTTCTTCGTCGAAACGACGACCGATCAGACGCTTAACTGCGTACAGAGTGTTGTGCGGGTTGGTCACAGCCTGACGCTTGGCCGACTGACCTACCAGGATTTCGCCATCGTTGGCGTAAGCGATGATCGACGGCGTAGTACGCGCGCCTTCAGCGTTTTCAATAACTTTTGCTTTGCCGTTTTCCAGCACGGAGACGCAGGAGTTGGTGGTCCCCAGGTCGATACCGATAATTTTGCCCATGTTAACTCTCCCGAAACTTTGGATTTGGATGCCGCAGCAGTGGTGGCTGACTGCGGTAGCACTTAAACGCTTGACTTCTAAATGGGGGCCTTGCGGCTAATTTCAAGCCTTCTCGTCAATCGAAGGCGAAATTGGCGCAGGCGACTTGCTGACCACAACCATGGCCGGGCGCAACAGGCGACCGTTGAGCTGGTAGCCTTTCTGAAACACCTTCAGAACGCTGTTCGGTTCTACGTCGGCGCTTTCTTGTGCAGCCATCGCCTGATGGTAAACAGCGTTGAACGGTTCGCCATGCGGATCGATCGCTTCAAGCTGATAACGCTTGAGGGTGTCGTGGAACATTTTCAGCGTCAGCTCGATGCCTTCGCGCATCGGACGGATGCTTTCGTCGTCCGGGTTCGACAACTCGAGACCGCGCTCCAGACTGTCGACGATCGGCAGCAGGTCGCTGGCGAATTTCTCCAGGGCGAATTTGTGCGCCTTCTCGACGTCCAGTTCGGCACGGCGGCGGACGTTCTGCAGATCGGCAGCTACGCGCAGAGATTGATCTTGCGCTGCGGCCAATTGCTCTTCGAGCACTTGCACACGGGTCGCCAGGTCATCACTCGAACCTTCCGGCGCCTGAGGGGCATCTGGGTTTTGCGTATCTACTGTCTGTTCGTCAGCCATAGAATTCTCCTTTCAATTTCTTCCGCGAGCCTGACCCGCGCTTCTGTCCCGATATATGGGGCCGCAAAATCAGGCTTCAAGGGCCTTCAAGCATTAACCCTACAAAAAAGTGCCGCATTCTCATTCCCTGATGCGCTAAGAAGTTTTGCGATTCAAGCAAATCGAGCTAAGCGAGGGCATTGTCAGGCCGAAACAAAACACTGTATAAATAACCAGACCTAAAGCCTGGGAGCGGCCTTTATGCTGGTGCACCTGTCCGTACATAACTACGCCATCGTTGAACATCTCGATCTCGAACTTGATCGCGGGATGAGCGTGATCACAGGGGAAACCGGCGCAGGCAAGTCGATTATGCTCGACGCCCTCGGCCTGACCCTGGGCGATCGTGCCGACAGCGGCGTGGTTCGCCCGGGCGCCGACAAGGCCGACATCCTCGCGACGTTCGATCTGGTCGACATCCCTGAGGCCAGCGCCTGGCTGGCCGAGCGCGATCTGGACATCGACGGCCCGTGCATCCTCCGTCGGGTCATCACCAGCGAAGGCCGTTCGCGTGGCTACATCAACGGCACGCCCTGCCCGCTCGGCGACCTCAAGTCCCTTGGCGAATTGCTGATCGATATCCACAGCCAGCATGAACACCAGTCGCTGCTGAAAACCGATACCCATCGCCGTTTGCTCGACGAATACGCCGGCGCGACCGATCTGGCCCGTCAGGTTCAACTGGCTGCCCAGCGCTGGCGCCAGACCCGTCAGGAACTGGAGCGCCTTTCCAATTCCGGTGACGAACAACGCGCGCGGCATCAACTGCTCAGCTATCAGCTCGAAGAACTGGAAAACCTCGGTCTCGGCGATAACGAACTCGAGCAACTGGAGCAGGAACACAAGAATCTGACCAACGCCGAAACCTTGCTGGGCATTTGCCGGCAAGTGGTCGAGCAATGCAGCGAAAGTGACTCGGGTAATGTCCTGAACGCACTGACCGCCAGTCTCAATCGCCTGTCGAGCGTGAATAATTCGGTCGGTGCTCTGGGCGAAGCCAGCAGCTTGCTGACCAGCGCGCAGATTCAGGTTGAAGAGGCTGTCGGTGAACTCAATCGATTCCTCGACAACTTCGATGCCGATCCGGCACGCCTGCAATATCTGGAAGAACGCCTCGACGCTATTTATACGCTAGCGCGCAAACACCGGATCCAGCCGACCGAAGTCGCGGAAATGCAGCAGAAGCTGCTGGATGAAATCGAAACCCTGAATGCCAACGATGAATCCATCGAGCGTCTGGGTGAGGAGCTGGCGTCCTACGCCCGCCATTATCAGGAGAAGGCCCGCGAGCTGAGCAATTTGCGCCATCAGGCCGCCGGCAGCCTTGCCAGTGCAGTGGAACAAGAGATTCAGCGTCTGGGCATGCCCGGCGGCCGATTCACCATCGAGCTGCGCGCCAACAGCAGTGACGAACTGCTGCCGAACGGCTTGGAACAGGTCGAATTGTTGGTCAGCGCCAACCCCGGACAACCGCTCAAAGCGCTTGCTAAAGTGGCGTCCGGTGGTGAGCTGTCGCGGATCAGCCTGGCGATTCAGGTGATCACTGCGCAGACATCCCGCGTTCCAACGCTGGTATTCGACGAAGTGGACGTGGGCATTGGTGGCCCGACGGCGGAAATTGTCGGCCAGTTACTACGTCGCCTGGGTGAACGCGGACAGGTACTGACGGTGACGCATTTGCCGCAGGTGGCCGCGCAGGGTCATCAGCACCTGTTTGTGCACAAAGTGCGTGGCGATGAGGCAACCCACACAGCTGTGTCCAAGCTGAGCAAGACCGAACGAATAGAAGAAGTCGCGCGGATGCTCGGCGGCATCGATCTGACCAAGGAATCGTTGGCTCACGCGAAAAAAATGGTGGTTACCGCGAAAGTTTAAGATTTTGAAACAATAGAAAGCACGAAGGCGACCCTTGGGTCGCCTTCGCTCGTTTCGCGAACCTGAATTCGCGTGACATGCTTACTTTTTCTTGCGGACGTACAGCACCAGGTTGTGATCAACCATCTCAAAGCCATGCTTCTCGACGATCGACTTCTGAAGTTTTTCGATTTCTTCGTCGAAGAACTCGATCACTTCACCGGTTTCCACGTTGACCATATGGTCGTGGTGGCCACCGTCAGCCAGTTCGAATACCGCGTGGCCGCCGTCGAAGTTGTGACGGACCACCAGGCCAGCTGCTTCGAACTGGGTCAGAACACGGTAAACCGTGGCCAGACCGACGTCCTCGCCAGCTTCCATCAACGCCTTGTAGACGTCCTCGGCACTCATGTGACGCTGCTCGGTAGAGTCGAGCATTTGCAGGATCTTGACCCGTGGCAGGGTCACTTTGAGGCCGGCTTTGCGTAGTTCGCTATTTTCAACCATGGTCAGCTTTCTCGCGATGCTGCTTCGCAGCTTCTCTTAATGCGGGTATGATCGGCGTTTACGTTGTCCCAGCCAAGATAGTGGAAGTCGCCCACCGATGCAAAACACCAAGCTCTTGCTAACCAGTTTCACCTTTGTGGGACTGCTCGCACTCGCCGGTTGTTCATTCCCCGGGGTTTACAAAATCGACATCCAGCAGGGCAATGTCGTCACGCAGGATATGATAGACCAGTTACGCCCGGGAATGACCCGGCCGCAAGTACGGTTTATTATGGGTAACCCCCTGCTGACCGACACGTTCCATGCCGATCGCTGGGATTACCTGTATAGCCTGCAACCGGGTGGCGGTGAACGCCAACAGGAACGCGTCAGCGTTATCTTCAATTCCAACGACCAGCTTGTCAGCTTGTCCGGTGACTTTATGCCGGGCGTCAGCCGTGACGAAGCCATTCTCGGTAAGGACAGTGGCACTAACGTGACCGCTCCTGCTGAAAACACCGAGAAGCCAGCACCGGAAAAACCGGTCAAGCCAGGTTCCTTGCTGGATCAGATCCAGAAGGACGTCGATGGTGTGGAAACCGTTCCGGTTCCGACACCAGAGCCGCTGGACACCACGCCGCAATAATTTGCGACGCAATAAAAAACCCGGAAATTCCGGGTTTTTTATTGTCTGGCGTTTGGCATCTTAAAGATTTCGCGCTTTAGCCTCAGCCGCTTTGGCTGCACGCAAGCGTCGAACTTCTTTGGGATCAGCGAGCAGAGGGCGGTAAATCTCGATGCGCTCCCCCGCCTGAATCACCCGCGAGTCTGGAACCGGCACGACCTTGCCGAAAATCCCCAACGGACACTCCGCCAGATTCAGCTCAGGAAACTCTTCAGCAATCCCCGAAGCGAGCACGGCTGCGCGCACTGTCGCACCCTCTGCCACGCTGACCGAGCGCAATACCTGGCGATCAACCGCGGCATACACCACTTCTATCTCGATCACCGGCTTAACCCTGCATCTGCTTGGCGCGCTGGCAGAACGCATCCACCAACGTGTTGGCAGCCTGATTGAACAGCGGCCCCAACGTCGCACGCACCAGCGGCCCGGCGTAATCGAACGACAAATCCAGGCTGATCTTGCAGGCCTTCTCGTTCAACGCCTTGAATACCCAAACGCCGTGCAACTGGTTGAACGGGCCTTCCTCAAGATTCATCTCGATCGACTGCCCCGGCACCAGCGTATTGCGCGTGACGAAATGCTGACTCAGCCCGCCCTTCGCCACGCCAACACTGGCGCGCATGTGCTCAGGCGAGCTTTCCAGCACCTCGGCCGCCGAGCACCACGGCAGAAACTCCGGGTAACGCGCTACGTCGTTGACCAGGTCGTAAAGGAATTGCGCCGGGTATGGCAACAGGGCTGAGCGTTGAATATGAGTCGTCATGTAAGCGTTACTTCCAGAGCTGAGCGGCAAACACTACAACAATGCCGATTGGCGCCACGTAGCGCATCAAGAACAGAGACAGGGCAAACAATTTCGGGTTGCGGATCGACAACTCGTCACGCACCGCTTCACGCCCCATCACCCATCCGGCGAACAATACAAAACACAGGCCACCGAGCGGCAACATGATCCGCGAGGTGAAGAAATCGATCACACCGAAGAAGTCCAGACCGCTCTTCGCACCCCATTGGTAGAGATGGAACAGACCGTCTTCGTTCACGAAAAATTTGGCTTCTTTCCAGATATTGAAGGAAAACACCGTGCCCAAACCGACGAACCAGCAGGTGAACGCCAACCAGAACGTCACCCAGGCGCGGCTGACTTTGGTGCGCTCAACCAGATACGCCACCATCGGCTCGAGCAGGGAAATCGCCGAGCTCCAGGCCGCAACGGCGACCAGCACGAAGAACACCACGCCCATCAATTGGCCGAAGGCTACGTTACCAAAGGCAAATGGCAGGCTGACGAACATCAGGCCCGGGCCTTCGCTCGGGTTCAGGCCGGCAGCGAAGACGATCGGGAACAACGCCAGACCGGCGACCAGCGAGACAAAGGTATCAAGCAGCGCCACGCCGACCACCGTGCCGGACAGCGACGCGTTCTTCGGCATGTATGCGCCGTAGATCATGATCGAGCCGACGCCAACGCTTAGCGAGAAGAACGCGTGGCCCATCGCAGGCAACAGACCGTCGAGGACTTTTTCCGGATGGAAGTCGAACATGAAATGCACGCCTTCCATGAAATGCCCGGTGGTCATGCTGTAACCGAGCAGCACCAACACCATCACAAACAGCAACGGCATCATGATGCGCAGGCTGCGTTCCAGCCCGGCGACCACGCCTTTGGCGATGACGAAGGCGGACAGCAGCATAAAAATCGTGTGCCAAAGTGTCAGGCGCCATGGATCGGCGATGACATTACCGAAATACGCACCGACTTGATCGGCCGTCGCGCCCTGGAAGTCGCCGCGCCCCATATCGACGATGTAATCCAGCGACCAGCCGCCGACCACACTATAGAAAGACAGGATCAGCAATGCCGTGATCATCCCGGCAAACGCGCCCCACGACCATTTGGCCGAGTGCCCGGCTTCCAGAGCCAATACCTTCAAGGCGTTCGCCGGACTCTGCCGCGCGCGGCGGCCGATCAGGGTTTCAGCGAGCATGACCGGGATGCCGATCAGGGCGATACACGCCAGAAACATCAGTACAAACGCACCGCCGCCGTAGACCCCGACCATGTAGGGGAACTTCCAGATACTACCCAGTCCCACGGCCGAACCGGTCGCGGCGAGTATGAATACCCAGCGGCTAGCCCAACTGCCGTGGACAGAAACCTTGTCTGTCGACATCGTTTATCACGCCCAAGCGTTAGAAAAAGAGGCCGCATTGTCCGGGATTCACTCAACCTGCTCAAGCACGCAGCATCACCGTAGCCGACGGCCGTTTATCTCCATATAATGCCGCCCCTATGGCTAAACAGAAGAAACACCCAACAGGGACCATCGCGCAGAACAAAAAGGCGCGACACGATTACTTCATCGAGCATAAGTTCGAGGCTGGTCTGGTCCTGGCCGGCTGGGAAGTAAAAAGTCTGCGGGCAAGCAAGCTACAGCTGGTTGACAGCTATGTCCTGCTCAAGGATGGCGAAGCGTGGCTGCTCGGTAGCCACATCACGCCTCTGATGACCGCAAGTACCCACGTCATCGCTGACCCGGTGCGCACACGCAAATTGCTGCTCAACCGCCGCGAGCTGGAAAAGCTCGCCGCGATGGTGCAGCAAAAGGGTTACGCCTGCGTCTGCCTGTCCTGGTACTGGAGCAAGCACATGGTCAAGTGCGAGATTGCTCTGGGCAAGGGCAAGAAGGAATACGACAAGCGTGACACCGAACGCGAGCGCGACGCCGGTCGCGAGCTGCAGCGTGCTGTGCGCAACAAGGGCAAGGAAGATTAATTTCTTCTGCCTTTAAAGCGTATTCGCGAGCAAGCCCGCTCCCACATTTGGAATGCATTTCAAATGTGGGAGCGGGCTTGCTCGCGAAAGCTATGGCAGCATCAACACACAAACAACTGATCACATGCCCTTGCGCCGCTCCGCCCGAGCCATGCGCTGAACCTCCTGCCGCACCTCTTCCAGCACTTCCTGCACATACAAAATGTGTCGACTGGAGACTTCCCGCGCTTGCTCCGCGCGACCTTCAATAATCGCCAGATACAATTCCCGATGCTGGGTGATCAGCATGTCGCGGGTTTCCGTGCGCTGCTTGTACATGCCGCCAATGTTGGTCACCACGTTGCGCTTGAGCAGATCGAACAAACCACGAATGGTGTGCAGCAACACCGCGTTATGACTGGCTTCGGCAATCGCCAGATGGAATTTCGCATCCGCCGCACCCTCCTCCACCCGACTGACTTCGTCGTGGCGCGAGTAGCAATCCTGCAACTCATCGAACGCCGCCGTCAGCCGTTCACGATCGACGTCTGTCGCGCGCAAGGCTGCGTAATAGGCGCACGATGCCTCCAGGGTGTGGCGAAATTCGAGCAAGTCGCGCTGCGCTTCAGGATTATTTTCGAGCAGATGCAGCAGCGGATCGCTGAACGTCGAGCCCAGGCTTTCCACCACATAATTGCCGCCGCCCTGACGGCTGACCAGCAAGCCTTTGGCCGCGAGCTTCTGAATCGCCTCACGCAATGACGGACGCGACACGCCAAATTGCTCGGCCAGCGCGCGCTCCGCCGGAAGCCGTTCGCCGGACTTCAGCGTGCCCTCAAGGATCATCCCCTCGAGTCGCTCGACAATATCGTCAGACAAACGGCGCTGACGTATCTGATCAAACCCCATAACTCACTTCTCCACGATCCCGACCGCTCGCCGGGCTCTCTATTCTGGCCTATCGGCGCCTTGCCGACACCTACCAGACGCCACTTCGTCAAAGCGGATCAGACGCGATCTGCGCTGCACGTTCGACAAAAGTTTTAGGGCGACAAATTGACACACCGACACCAAGGCTTTTACCCTAGCCAACAGCGATTGTAAATTGGCCTTACCAATTAACCAAGAACGCTGACAGTGCCTGACCAACAACAATTAGGGGCCACCCCATATGCAAACCTGGCAACAGCTCTACAGCCCGCTCGGCAGTCTCGGCGTGTCCGCACTCGCGGCCGTCATCCCCATCGTGTTCTTTTTCCTCGCGCTGGCGGTGTTCCGTCTCAAGGGCCACGTGGCCGGGAGCATCACCCTCGCCCTGTCGATTGCCGTGGCGATCTTCGCGTTTCAAATGCCGGTCGACATGGCTTTCGCCGCCGCCGGTTATGGTTTCGCCTACGGTTTGTGGCCGATTGCCTGGATCATTGTCGCGGCGGTGTTCCTCTACAAACTGACGGTGAAAAGTGGTCAGTTCGAGGTCATTCGCAGTTCGGTGTTATCAATTACTGACGACCAGCGCCTGCAAGTGCTGCTGATCGGTTTCTGCTTCGGTGCATTCCTGGAAGGTGCTGCCGGTTTCGGCGCGCCCGTGGCGATTACCGCCGCGCTACTTGTCGGGCTGGGCTTCAACCCGCTGTACGCCGCTGGCCTGTGCCTGATCGCCAACACCGCACCGGTTGCGTTCGGCGCCTTGGGGATTCCGATCATCGTTGCCGGCCAAGTGACCGGGATTGACGCGTTCAAGATCGGCGCCATGACCGGTCGCCAGCTGCCGCTGCTGTCGCTGTTCGTGCCGTTCTGGCTGGTATTCATGATGGATGGCCTGCGCGGCGTTCGTGAAACCTGGCCGGCTGCATTGGTCGCGGGCCTGAGCTTCGCCATCACCCAATACTTCACCTCCAACTTCATTGGCCCGGAACTGCCGGACATCACTTCGGCGCTGGCCAGCCTGATTTCTCTGACTCTGTTCCTCAAAGTCTGGCAACCGAAACGCACCGCCGGCGCGCAAATCGCAGGCGCTACCTCCAGCGCAGCGATTACCGCCAGCGTCGGTGGTTTCGGCCAGAAGCGCACCACCGTGGCTTCGCCTTACAGCCTCGGGGAAATTTTCAAAGCGTGGTCGCCATTCCTGATCCTCACCGTGCTGGTAACGATCTGGACGCTGAAGCCTTTCAAAGCGATGTTCGCCGCTGGCGGCTCGATGTACAGCTGGGTGTTCAACTTTGCGATTCCGCACCTTGATCAACTGGTGATCAAGACCGCACCGATCGTTGCTGCGCCAACCGCGATTCCAGCGGTGTTCAAGCTCGACCCGATTTCCGCGACCGGCACGGCGATTTTCTTCTCGGCGCTGATCTCGATGCTGGTGCTGAAGATCAATTTCAAAACTGGTCTGACCACTTTGAAAGAGACCTTCTACGAACTGCGCTGGCCTATTCTGTCGATCGGCATGGTGTTGGCCTTTGCTTTCGTCACCAACTATTCCGGCATGTCCTCGACCATGGCCCTCGTGTTGGCCGGTACCGGCGCGGCGTTCCCGTTCTTCTCGCCGTTCCTCGGCTGGCTCGGCGTGTTCCTCACCGGTTCCGATACATCGTCCAACGCGCTGTTCAGTTCGCTGCAAGCGACCACTGCACACCAGATCGGCGTCAACGATGTCCTGCTGGTAGCGGCCAATACCAGCGGCGGCGTGACCGGCAAAATGATCTCGCCACAATCGATCGCAGTGGCCTGCGCCGCGACCGGTTTGGTCGGCAAGGAATCGGATCTGTTCCGCTTCACCCTCAAGCACAGCCTATTCTTTGCAACGATTGTCGGTCTGATCACACTGGCTCAGGCCTACTGGTTCACCGGCATGCTGGTGCACTAAACCTACAAGAACCATGGAAAAAACCGACGCCGGTTCGTGATGCCGGCGTCAGCAATTCACCACCCGGTCTGTAAGGCTGCTGAAAGCAACACTCTCTATATTCAGCAGCCTCAGCGGACGGATAACCGGGATCACCCGGAGACACGCCTGATGAGCGAGCTTTTTTACAACGCTGTGCCGAACGCGACCCGCGTGGCACCGCCACTGCCCGAACCTCGGCAATACCCCAGCGAGAAACCGTCGCGGGTTTATCTGTTCGGGACGTGTGTGGTTGATCTGTTCTACCCCGAAGCCGGGATGGACGCGATCCACTTGCTGGAGCGCGAAGGGATTCGGGTCGAGTACCCGCAAGGGCAGAGCTGCTGCGGTCAACCGGCCTACACCTCGGGTTACACCGAGCAGGCGCGGACGGTAGCGCGCTCGCAACTGGCGCTGTTTGCCGGCGATTATCCGGTGGTGGTGCCGTCGGGTTCCTGCGCGGGCATGCTGCGCGAGCATTACGCCGACTTGTTCAAGGACGAGCCGGACACGTTGAAACAGGTTCAGGCCCTCGCGGCCCGCACCTATGAACTGGCCGAGTTTCTGCTGTTCGTCTGCAAGGTGCAGCTCAAGGACAGCGGCGAACCGGTCAAAGTCGCCCTGCACACTTCGTGTTCGGCACGCCGCGAAATGAACACGCACCTGCATGGCCGCGAGTTGTTGGCGCAGTTGAGCAACGTGGAACGGGTCAACCACGACCACGAAAGCGAATGCTGTGGCTTCGGCGGAACATTCAGCGTCCGTATGCCAGACATTTCCGGTGCGATGGTGGCTGACAAGACCCGCTCGCTGAAGGACTCCGGCGCGCATCAAGTGTTGAGCGCCGACTGTGGCTGTTTGATGAACATCAACGGCGCATTGGAGAAACAAAAAGAAACGCTACGCGGGCAACATCTCGCCAGCTTTCTGTGGCAACGAACCGGGGGTGCGCAATGAGCACTTCCGCGATTATTCCTACGGTCGCCGTAGAAGAAGATTTCCGCACCCGGGCCCACAACGCCTTGGGTGATCAGCAGTTGCGGAACAACTTCCGCACTGCGATGGATTCATTGATGACCAAACGGGCAGCCGCTTTCAGCGATGCCCACGAAAGAGAACACTTGCGTGCTCTGGGCAACTCGATCAGAGCCCGCGCGCTCTCCAAGTTGCCCGACCTGCTCGAGCAACTGGAAACAAACCTGACCCGCAACGGTGTGACAGTGCACTGGGCGGAAACGGTGGACGAGGCCAATGGCATCGTCTTATCGATCATCCGTGCTCACGAGGCGCGGCAAGTGATCAAGGGCAAATCGATGGTCAGCGAAGAGATGGAGATGAACCATTTCCTCGAGGCTCAAGGCATTGAATGCCTGGAGTCGGATATGGGGGAATACATCGTCCAGCTCGACCACGAGAAGCCTTCACACATCATTATGCCGGCGATCCACAAGAATGCCGGTCAGGTCGCGTCCTTGTTCCACGACAAACTTGGCGTGGAATACACCAAGGACGTTGACCAACTCATTCAGATCGGTCGCAGAGTCCTGCGGCAGAAATTCTTCGAAGCGGACATCGGCGTCTCCGGTGTCAACTTCGCCGTGGCCGAAACCGGCACCCTGCTGCTGGTGGAAAACGAAGGCAACGGCCGCATGACCACCACCGTGCCGCCGGTGCACATTGCCGTCACCGGCATCGAAAAAGTCGTGGAAAACCTGCGTGACGTAGTGCCGCTGCTGTCATTGCTGACCCGCTCAGCGCTGGGCATTCCGATCACCACTTACGTCAACATGATCTCCGGCCCGCGCAAGGAACACGAACTCGACGGCCCGCAGGAAGTGCATCTGGTGCTGCTCGACAACGGTCGCAGCCAGGCATTCGCCGACAGTGAATTGCGTCAGACCTTGAACTGCATCCGCTGCGGCGCCTGTATGAACCACTGCCCGGTTTATACCCGCGTCGGCGGTCATACCTATGGCGAGGTTTATCCGGGGCCGATCGGCAAAATCATCACCCCGCACATGGTTGGCCTGGCAAAAGTCCCGGATCACCCGAGCGCGTCATCGCTGTGCGGTGCCTGCGGTGAAGTGTGTCCGGTAAAAATTCCTATCCCGGCGATCCTGCGGCGCTTGCGCGAAGAAAACGTCAAAGCCCCGGACAGTCCCCATCAAGTGATGCGCGGTCAGGGCAGCAAGTATTCGCGCAAGGAACGTTTTATCTGGAACGCCTGGGCCAGGCTCAACAGCTCGCCAATTTTGTATCGATTATTCGGATTCTTCGCCACGCGCCTGCGGGCGCTGACGCCAAGCAACGTCGGCCCGTGGACACAAAACCACAGCGCACCAAAACCCGCCGCCCGCTCACTGCACGACATGGCCCGCGAGCATCTGGCCAAACAGGGAGATCGCTGATGAGCGCCAAGCAAAATATCCTCGGCAAACTGCGGAAAAGTCTGACCGGCGCCACGCCGATTGCCGACGACTTCGATGTCGATCTGGTGACGCGGCCTTACACCTACAGCGCCGAACAACGCATTCCGCAACTGCGCAAACTGATGGAAGCGGTACACACCGAAATCCACATGACCTCGGGCGAAGAGTGGCCGGCGCTGCTCGCGCAATTGCTGCGCGATCGTCAGCTACCGAGCCTGTTGATTGCACCGACTACCGCCCACGGGCAGAAAATCACACAACACTGGGCGAACAATCCTGACCTGCCGACGCTGAAATCCTACGACCGTCCAATGGAAGAATGGAAAGCCGAGCTGTTCAACGACACTCCGGCCAGCCTCACCGGCACCCTTGGCGCGATCGCCGCCACTGGCAGTCTGATCCTGTGGCCAACCCGCGAAGAACCACGGCTGATGAGTCTGGTGCCGCCAGTACATTTCGCCCTGCTGAAAGCCAGCGAAATCCGCGACAACTTCTATCAGGTGCAACAGGAATTCGAGTGGGCGCAAGGCATGCCGACTAACGCATTACTCGTGTCCGGCCCGTCGAAAACCGCCGACATTGAACAAGTGCTGGCCTACGGCGCCCACGGCCCGAAAGACCTCGTGGTGCTGATCCTGGAGAACCAATGACGCTTCCAGTGAATTTCCTGCGTGATGCGCAGCAACTGATTCCGGCCGAGCGCCGTTTTGATGATCCGTTATCGACGCTGGCCTTCGGCACCGATGCGAGTTTTTATCGGCTGATTCCGCAGTTGGTGATCCGCGTTGAATCTGAAGACGAAGTGGTCGCCCTGCTGAAACTGGCTCAGCGTGATCATGTCCCGGTGACGTTCCGCGCGGCGGGTACCAGTCTGTCTGGCCAGGCAATCAGCGACTCGGTGTTGATTGTGCTTGGGGATAACTGGAACGCGCGCGAGATTCGTGGCCAAGGTACGCAAATCCGTCTGCAACCGGGCGTGATCGGTGCGCAAGCCAATGCGTGGCTGGCGCCGTTCGGACGCAAGATCGGCCCGGATCCGGCGTCGATCAACGCCTGCAAAATCGGCGGCATCGTCGCCAACAACGCCAGCGGCATGTGCTGCGGCACCGCGCAAAACACCTATCACACGCTGGCCGGCATTCGTCTGGTGCTGGCCGATGGCACACGGCTCGATACCGAAGACGCGGCGAGTGTCGCGGCATTCCACGCCAGCCACGGCGAACTGCTTGAACGCTTGGCGACGTTGGGCCGCGAGACCCGCGCCAACGCTGAATTGGCTGCACGAATCCGTCACAAATACCGTCTGAAAAATACCACCGGCCTGTCACTCAACGCCCTGGTGGATTTCGATGAGCCTGTGGATATCTTGAGCCACTTGCTGGTCGGCTCCGAAGGCACGCTCGGCTTCATCAGCGCGGTGACGTACGACACAGTAATCGATCACCCGAACAAGGCCTCGGCGCTGATCGTCTTCCCCGATGTGGAAACCTGTTGCAACGCGGTTACCGTGCTGAAAAGCCAACCAGTGTCCGCCGTAGAACTGCTGGATCGCCGCAGTCTGCGCTCGGTGCAAGACAAACCCGGCATGCCCGCTTTCGTACAACAACTGTCGAACAATGCCTGCGCGCTACTGATCGAATCCCGCGCGGCGACCTCTGCACTCCTACAGGAACAACTGGCGCAAATCATGGCGTCGCTCAGAGGTTTCCCGGTGGAGAAACAGGTCGACTTCACCGAAGACCCTGCCGAAAACGCCAAACTCTGGGCCATTCGCAAAGACACCTTCCCTGCCGTCGGCGCCGTACGTAAAACCGGCACCACGGTGATCATCGAAGACGTGACCTTCCCGGTCGAACAACTGGCCATCGGTGTGAACCGCTTGATCGAGTTGTTCGACAAACATTCCTACGACGAAGCGATCCTTTTCGGACACGCGCTGGAAGGTAATCTGCACTTTGTCTTCACTCAAGGCTTCAACAACCTGGAAGAAGTCGCACGCTATCAAGCGTTCATGGATGACGTCGCGCAACTGGTCGCTGTGGAGTTCGGCGGCTCGCTGAAAGCCGAGCACGGCACCGGGCGCAACATGGCGCCGTTCGTGGAACTGGAATGGGGCAGCGACGCCTATCAACTGATGTGGCAACTGAAACGTCTGCTCGACCCTAGCGGCATTCTCAACCCGGACGTCGTGCTCAGCGAAGATCCGCAGATCCATCTAAAGCACTTGAAGCCACTGCCGGCGGCCGATGAGATTGTGGATAAATGCATCGAGTGCGGCTTCTGCGAACCGGTCTGCCCGTCGAAAGGACTGACCCTGAGCCCGCGCCAACGCATCGTGATCTGGCGCGATATTCAGGCGAAAAAACGTGCCGGCGTCGACACCACCGAACTGGAAAAAGCCTACGAATACCAAGGCATCGAAACCTGCGCCGCCACCGGTCTGTGCGCGCAACGTTGCCCTGTAGGCATCAACACCGGCGAGCTGGTGAAAAAGCTCCGTGGCCGACACGCAACGCATCAGAAAACGGCTGACTGGATTGAAGGAAATTTCGCCAAGACTCTGCAAGGCGCACGCCTCACTCTGCATGTGGCCAACGGTGCGCGGATGATGCTCGGCGCGCCGCGTCTGGCGAAACTGTCGGCAACGCTGACGCGTTTGTCCAAAGGCCAGGTGCCGTTGTGGACAAATGCGATGCCGCAACCGGAGAAAGCCATTCGCTTCAGCCCGAGCGTGTCGGACGAACGCCCGCGTGTGGTGTATCTGGCCGCGTGTGTCTCGCGGGTCATGGGCCCGGCGGCGGGAGATAAAGAGCAGATGTCGCTCTACGACAAAACCCGTGGACTGCTGGAAAAGGCCGGTTACCAAGTGGTCTTCCCGGACAATCAGGACAACCTCTGCTGCGGTCAGCCCTTCGCCTCAAAAGGCTACGCCGAGCAAGCCGAACACAAGCGTCAGGAGTTGATCAGCGCCTTGCTCCACGCCAGTCGCGGCGGTCTCGATCCGATCTACTGCGACACCAGTCCGTGCACGTTGCGCCTGGTGCAGGGCGTAGGAGAAACCCGTCTCGATCTGTACGACCCGGTGCGCTTCATCCGTACGCATCTTCTCGATCGACTGGATTTCACCCCGCAAGACGCACCGATTGCCGTGCATGTGACCTGCAGCACTCAGCACCTGGGCGAAAGCCAGGCGTTGATCGATCTGGCGCGCAAATGCAGCAAAACGGTGGTGATTCCGGAAGGCATTCATTGCTGCGGATTTGCTGGCGACAAGGGCTTCACCACGCCGGAGCTGAACAGCCATTCGCTACGCACCTTGAAGGGCGCGGTGCAGCATTGCAGCGAAGGAATATCCACCAGCCGCACGTGCGAAATCGGCCTGACGCAACACGGCGGCATCGACTATCACGGTCTGGTTTATCTGGTCGACCGAGTCACTCAGGCGAAGGCCTGCTGAAGAAAATCAGAACCCTTGCGCAAGACCGCAGTCCACAGAACAGGCCCCGAACACTCGGGGCCGTTCCTTCTTTCGGTGACCGGCACTCAGGGTCAGCGAAGTCTGGATCCCTCAGCGCAAGGAGATACACATGAAACGTTCTGTACTGTTCGGTCTGTTCGTTACTGCCTCGGTGATGGCGTCGACTTCGTTTGCCGCCGGGCCAGACAGCCTCTGCGAAGCCAATCTGCAAACCATCAATAACGCGAAATCGGAATATCAGACTTCATCGGAGCTGAACGCGCGCGTCTCCGCCAGTGTGGCGAAAGCCCAGGCCCTCAAGGCCCAAGGCAAGATTGACGACTGCGTCGCGGAAACCCAGCAAACAATTCTGGAAATCCAGAAAACCTCGGGTGACACCAAGAAGTGATCGTGAGCAGGCGTTTTGATACCAGATGTAAAAAAAACCGAATTCCTGCGTAGCGCGGCGGTCGATTGAACAGGCCCTACGCTAACGTAGCCTGTTATGACCTCGGCATCGCCGCCAGACCGTCCGGCAGCACCGAGACCTACCGTTCAAGGAGATACCCATGAAGCATTCTGCAATTGCTGGATTGTTCATCGCTGGTGCACTTCTGGCGTCGCCGGTGTTTGCGGCGGATAAAGACCTGTGTGCCGGGAATCTTCAAGTCATCAAGGACTTCATCACCAGCCAGCCTTCCATTCCGGAAACCTCGCTGGAGAACGTCAAGACTGCGCAGGAAGACGCCATGAAGGCGCAGGCTTCCGGGAACGACAAGGATTGCGTGGAAATCACCAACGGCATGATCACGAAAATGCAGATCCGCAATCCAACGCGTAACTGACACACCCGGAAGCCAACCTTCGGGTTGGCCTTCCCGGCCGATTGACGTACACTGCACAGGCTTGTTGCTCAAACAGATGTACTGAGCAATGAGTTCGGGGCCGTTTAGGATTCGACGCCGGTTGCGAAACTTTAGGTGCATGCCGACTTGGTAACAGAAGTCGTAAATCCACTGTTGCAACTACTTATAGTTGCCAATGACGAAAACTACGGCCAGGAATTCGCTCTCGCTGCGTAAGCAGCCTTAGCCCTGAGCTTCTGGTACCTTCGGGTCCAGCAATCACCAGGGGATGTCTGTAAACCCAAAGTGATTGTCATATAGAACAGAATCGCCGTGCAGTACGTTGTGGACGAAGCGGCTAAAACTTACACAACTCGCCCAAAGCACCCTGCCCTTCGGGTCGCTGAGGGTTAACTTAATAGAAACGGCTACGCATGTAGTACCGACAGCGGAGTACTGGCGGACGGGGGTTCAAATCCCCCCGGCTCCACCAACTCAAAAAAAAGACGTCCTCGGACGTCTTTTTTTTTGGCTGAAATTCGACAAAATCCGTTTTCAGCGTCGATCGCCGTCACACAGCAGCCAACCATCGGTCTGGGCCGGGGTCCTCGGACAGGTACAGAGCGCCAAAGGTTGCGATCTGCCTACGCGAGTCCAGACCGGGATGCTCGATTAAAAGGACATGCAAACCTGGTCAATAAAACTCATTTGCTGAAAATTCATGAAAACGCTTGGCAGCAAGATAACGCTTATTCCAGTAATCACTCTCAAGCAAATCGATTCGCATGACTTTTCCTCGACTGGGCGCGTGAATAAATCGGCCGCCCCCAATGTACACGCCTACATGGCTAACAGGCCGCCGTCTATCATGCTTGAAGAACACTGCATCCCCAGGTTTCAGTTGTTTACGCGGCACAACTTGTCCCAAACTATTGAACATTGACGCAGTGGTTCTTGGCAGTTGTATACCCGCCTCTGTTTTAAATAAATAAACCAACAACCCACTGCAATCAAAACCCTCTCGAACATTACTGCCACCCCAGCGATAACGCGTGCCAATTAGCTCATGGGCACGGTCGACAATTCTATTTGCTGGCGACAGTTCTGCATTGATAGAAATCGTGCTCAAGCCAACGGGCACTGAAATGCGATCGCGCTTTTCGCCGAGCGCCATTGGCGATCCGCCCATCAGAGCCAAGCTTAAATAAAAACTGAGTATATATCGTCTCATGCAACAACCATCAACACTGTTTAACGAGTGCACAGGGTAGGAAACGCCACCGTCCAAATACATAAGCACTGTCTTAAATAAAGACTTCACCAACTGACGAAAAAAGCTATAAACAAGACAATTCTCATGGATCAATTAACGACTGATTGGGTAGCGTTAAAATCATCACATTCAAACAAACCCCGACCACCGATATATTCAAATCGGACGACGTTACTCCACCCATATCACACAGGATCTGAACGTGAGGAAAAGACTGGCGGTAGAATTTCTGGGCACCTTCTGGCTAACTTTTGGCGGTTGCGGGAGCACCATACTTGCAGCTGCATTTCCTGAGCTGGGAATCGGTTTCGCGGGGGTCGCATTGGCCTTCGGATTAACTGTACTTACGATGGCGTACGCAGTGGGATCCATCTCCGGCGGGCATTTCAATCCCGCCGTTACGATAGGTTTGTGGGCTGGTAATCGGGTAGACGTAAAAGATGTCGTCCCTTATGTTTTTGCACAAGTAATCGGCGCCATTACCGCTGCCGCCGCGCTGTATTTCATCGCCAGTGGAAAGCCTGGGTTTGAGGTCGGCGGATTCGCAGCGAATGGATACGGCGACCTTAGCCCTGGCAAATTCAGTTTGTCAGCGGCCCTGGCTGTTGAATTCATCGCCACTTTTTTCTTTCTGTTCATCATCATGCGAGTGACATCACCCAGTGCCGTACATGGCTTCGCACCACTGGCAATTGGTCTGACCTTAACGCTCATCCATCTGATATCCATACCGGTTACCAATACCTCGGTCAATCCTGCTCGCAGCACTGGACCTGCGCTTTTTGCCGGAGCTGCATACATGAGCCAACTCTGGTTGTTCTGGCTGGCTCCGATAGCTGGCGCAATCATGGGCGCGCTGTTCGCCAAAAAGTTTGACACTCGTGCGACAGCACAGCCCTAGAGATCGGCACCTGGAGTGCCCAACGTTTTCAACGGGGGCACTCTTCTGAGACATGTCTTAAAAAAAATATAAAAATTGCCAACCTTAACCAAGCAGGGCAAAACCAATGTCTCTCGCCTCTAAACAAAACGGAATGCTCCATGAACGACCGTGTACTTATCGCCGATGATCATCCTGCAGTCCGCATGTCGGTTCGATTGATCCTGGAGGAAAAAGGTTATGAAGTTGTCGGGGAAGCCGGCGATGGGGTCAAAGCCCTGACGCTCACTCAAGATCTCCTTCCTGACGTTATTATTCTGGACATCGGTCTGCCCAGGATAGATGGATTGACCGTTATCAGTCGCCTCAAGTCCTTTGACGCACGCGTTAAAATAATTGTACTGACCGGCCAGGAATCAGAGCAAATCGCTTTGCGCTGCATGCAAATCGGCGCTGACGCCTTTGTCAGCAAGCATCAAGAACTTTGCGACTTAATCAATGCTTTAAGAGCAGTGAAGCGTGGCTACAGTTACTCGCCCGATCACGCCTGCACTCTCATTCGTCGCCATGATGATCCTGATCAGGAAGAGGAACTTCTGCAGTCACTGACGGCTCGCGAGCTAATGGTCTTGCAACAACTGGCACGCGGCATAAGCAATAAAACGATCGCCGAACGCATGTCCCTAAGTAGCAAAACTGTCAGCACCTATAAAACGCGGCTATTGCTTAAATTAAATGCAAGCACGTTGCTAGATCTGTATGACCTGGCAAAGCGAAACGGGCTCACTGACCGCTAACACGTTAAAACCGGACAAATCTTAAAGCCACTGTTCGTCGCTGTAAGCACCATAGGGCTCCTCCTCACCACTATCAGTTAATTGCCATGTCACTAAATAGCGCGCTTCTTTGCCTTGCGATGAATATTTATCATGAGTCGCGCGGCGAGCCTCACTCAGGCCAGGTCGCCGTTGCGATGGTGACAATGAATCGCGCCAATTGGGACAACGCGAAAGTTTGCGAGGTCGTGTACAAACGGCGGCAGTTTTCCTGGACGCAAAAGAGCAGAAAGCTACCGCAAGAACCTCTCGCTTGGAACAGAGCACAAAGAATTGCCAATGAGGTTCTAGGCGGCGAAGTGGAAGACATCACGGATGGCGCAACGCATTTTCACGCCCATGGGGTCAAACCGGTCTGGAGACTCAACATCCTGAAGACCGTCCGGATAGGCGAGCATATCTTTTATAGAGAAGTCAGACCGCCAGCGTTCTGAAGCGCCTTCACAAATCCCTGAGATCCAGATGCAATTTGAACAATTCAGTATCTGTGCGCACATTGAGCTTGCGCAAGGCAGCCTGCTTCTGGCCGCTGATCGTTTTGCGACTGCGCATGAATTTCAGCGCGATTTGAGACACTGACAATCCTTCAAGACAGCAACGCAACACTTCTCGCTCTTTCGGCGAAAGTGCCGGGTAATCGACCAATGCGTCGCCCCCCGCAACAGAAGCGCCATCAGTGGTTCCTGGAACTTGAACTGCGGGGGTGGTATCGAGATCAGCCGCCATTTCAGGAGACAGATACAAGCGATCCAGCGCCACCATTCGAATAGCCCGCACCAACTCTTCGGTTTGCTGGGACTTTCCAAAAAAACCGTTGGCACCAGCCCGAATCGCCATGTTGACCGTGGCCGGCCTTTCAAGCGAAGAGAAAATCAAGATACGCATTTCAGGGTAATGACTGCGTAGAAGCTGAATCAATCTCAGACCGTCAAGCTCTCCGTCACTCAGTTGATAGTCCAGAATCAAAAGGTCGGCTGATTCAGTGCGCAAAGCCTCCTGCAGTTCAGCACTGCTGGAATGAACCCCGACAATTTTAAAATCCGACTCAGTCGACAAGCGGATTTTCAGCCCTTCCCGAATCAAAGCGTGATCATCAAGCAGTGCGATCCGCAAAGGTGAAACCACCGACCATTTCATTATTCTGAATACTCCATGAGGCCGAAAATACGCTCGGAAATTTCCTACATATTTTTTATAAATGCACCTTAGCCTAAGTGTTAGCTGAAAGAAAATTTAAGAATTTATGGCTATCCCTGTCATCAATTAAGGCAATTGGAAGCATTAGGGTCGCTTTGCTGCGGCTGAATAACCGCTGGTTTGCCTACCTCCGATCCCCGCGATTTTGGGACAAGTCTCGTTCACGCATGTCCGCTCGGTTGTCAGAATTATCCTAATCGCTCAGGAACACCCCACTGGACAGATACCGCATCAGTTGTGGGATTTCCTTACTCAAATACGCCGACACAGCTCGCCACAAGCGGGCCCAGCCCAGGACTATCTGATGGCTACTCAAAGCGCGCCCGCTGATTCAGACGTGGACGTCCAGGCTATGCCTGCGCCTCAAACACACATCCAGGACACGCTGATGCAAAGCGTGTCCTGGATCTGCGACCACTACAATTTGGGGCGTTCCCCCCAGGCTTTGGCGGCAGGGCTGCCTAAAGTAGGCTTGTTACCGACTCATCGGTACGCATTGCAACGTGGACGAGCGCAACAACGCCGGTCAAACCGCAGCCATGTACGCAGCGTTGTTCGAGCGGGTTGAATTGCTGCAGGCGATGAAAGACTGGGGGGCGGATTTGAATGCGCAGGATGCGGCAGGTAACTCCGCGGCCCAATTGCTCCGCGGGGGAATCCGGCTCACCTCACCCATCAACTATGACCACTCTCGATAGCGCCGGCACGCAATTATAAACAAGGTGTTCCATGGATTTTAATTTTGACCAAGTCATTAAACACACCGAAACCTGGCTCCCCGTTGTCTTGGAGTATGGTGCCAACCTTGCGTTGGCGTTTACCACTCTGGCCCTTGGCTGGTGGGTGATCAGCACCGTCACCGGAAGAGTCGGCGTGTTGCTGGGAAAACGCAGTGTGGATAAAACCCTGCAAGGATTTGTGGGAAACCTGGTTAATACCGCACTGAAGATCATGCTGATCATCAGTGTGGCGTCAATGATTGGAATCCAGACCACCAGTTTTGTCGCTGCGCTGGGTGCTGCTGGCCTGGCCATAGGATTGGCATTGCAGGGAAGTTTGTCCAACTTCGCCGGTGGTGTTTTGATCCTGCTTTTCCGCCCCTACAAAGTGGGCGACACGGTAGAAACCCAAGGCGTGTATGGCACGGTCGACTCTATTCTCATTTTCCACACCGTCATTCTCAGTACGGACAACAAGCGCATCGTCGTGCCGAACGGGAGTATTTCCAATGGAGTCATCACCAACTACTCAAGCGAAACCTTGCGCAAAATTGTCTTCGACGTTGGTGTTGGTTACGACGCCGATCTGGACACTGCACGGCAAGTGCTACTGCAGATGTGTCGGGATCCGAGAGTACTGAGCGACCCTCCCCCGCAGGTAGTGGTGAGCACATTGGGCGATAGCGCAATAACAATGTCACTGCGCGTATGGGCATTGAATACCGACTATTGGGATTTGATGTTTGAGTTCAACGAAAAGTCCCGGGACGCCCTCGCTGAGAAAGGCATCACCATTCCGTTCCCACAACGGGTGATCACTGTAATTAACAATCAACCTCTTCCATAGGTGATTGCACGGTTCGACCCAGGCGGGCATTAACGGCCGCAACCGACTTAAATTTTTCTTCACTGCCCCTGCCCGACCGAACCTGTAAAGTTCGCTCGCTCATTCAAGAAACTACGGTTCGCCCGCGCTCCTGCGGGCTTTTTTTTGCCTGAAATTCCTCATCGTTCAAAGTTTCCCGTGTAGGCGCTGCCGAAGGCTGCGATTTTTTGATTTTGAAAACGCAGGAGCGAAAGATCGCAGCCTTCGGCAGCGCCTACAGAACATCAACCGGTTTGTATTTTCTGCGGTGTCGGGCAATGCTGTCTGACAACCTCGCCGACCGGAACGTCCGATGCCGCTGTTGACCCTGCCCTGCCAACGCCTGACGCTGGCGATTCTTGCCCCGGATCAGGCGGAACTCGAAAGTGAGTTCTATCGCCGCAACCTGCGCCACCTCGCGCCGTGGTCGCCGATCCGTACTACTGAATATTTCTCCACCGCGCAAATCCGCCGCCGCCTCGAGATTCAGTCCAGTGCCTTCGAGGCCGGACTGGCGATGCATTTCGCGCTGTTGTCGCCGGACGGCCAGCAGATGATCGGCGCGTGCAATTTCAGCGGGGTTATTCGCGGGGCGTTTCAGGCGTGTTATCTGGGTTATCACATCGATGAAGCCCATCAGGGCCAGGGTTTGATGCAGGAGGCGCTGGAGGCTGGCATCGCGTACATGTTCGAGAGGCAGAATCTGCACCGGATCATGGCCAACTACATTCCCGGCAACGAGCGCAGTGCGCGGTTGCTGGAGCGCTTGGGTTTCGAGCGTGAGGGTTACGCCAAGGCGTATCTGAACATTGCCGGACGCTGGCAGGATCATGTGCTGACGGCGCTGGTCAATCCGCGGTTCGAAACACCGGACAAACGTTGGTCGCGACCACTCGCTTAAGCTTCACGAATTGTTCAGCATTGCCGACGTATGCTCGGGGTTCCCGCCCCTTTCGGTAGCCTGAACGTCATGTCGCGTGCCGTCACTTCGCTGTTTCTGCTTGCCGCCCTGCTGTTTTTCTTTGCGCTGGGGAACCATCAGTTGCAAGGCTCCACCGAGGCCCGCGTCGCCGGCATCGCCATGGAAATGCACCTGGACAATGACTGGGTGACGCCGCGTCTGTTCGGCGAAGCGTTTCTGGAAAAACCCCCGCTGAGTTTGTGGCTGGACGCCGGCGCCATGCGCGTGTTCGGCGTTTCGCCGTGGGCGGTTCGGCTGGCCTCGGCGGTGGCCGGGTTGTTTAGCGTGATGTTGTTGTACGGCATGTTGCGTCGCTTCGAGCGGCCGAAAAGGGTCGCATGGACGGCGGGGATTCTGCTGGCGACCATGGCCAGTTACTGGAGCAACGTACGTGGCGTCGGTGAAGACGCGCTGCTGGCGCTCGGCGTGACGGCGGCGTTGTTGGCATTTTTCCAGGCGCAGCGATTGCCGACGCTGGGCAATTCGCTGCTGTTTGTCGTCGGCATTGCCATCGCGACGTTGAGTAAAGGTGTGCTCGGTTTGGCGATGCCGGGCGTGGTGATTTTTGCTTATCTGCTGACGGACAACCTGATCGACCGGCGCTTGAAGATCAGGGATTGGTTGCGGCCGGGATTGCTCACCGTGGTTGGTTTGATTCCGCTGCTGATCTGGCTGGTGGTGCTTTATCAGCATGGCGGGGCGCAAGCGGTCAGAGAGGTGTTGTTGACCAACAGTGTCGGACGGTTCAGCGGATCGTTCGTTGAGGCCGGGCATTACGAGCCGTTTTATTACTACCTCGCCAAGCTGCCACAAGCGTTTTTGCCGTGGAATATCCTGGTGTATCTGGGGCTGTGGCACTTCCGTAAAGAGTTGAAGGCTAATCGGTATTTGCTGTTTTTCAGCCTGTGGATCGTGGCGCAGTTTGTGATGCTGACGTTGGCGTCGAGCAAGCGCACGGTGTACCTGATGTCGATGACGCCGGCGGCTGCGGTGATCGCGGCTGAGTATGCATTTGTATTGTTCGAGCGGTTGAAAGCGTACGAATCGGCGAATCGATTTGTAGGCTGGATCGCTCGGCGGCGTCAGGCATTGGGGTTCGGCGTGTTGGCGGTGGTGATCGCCGGTTATTTCGGCGCGGCGCAGTGGGCGCTGCCGAATGCGGATAAACACCTGTCGTTCCTGCCGCTGACGGAACACATTCAATCGCTGCAGGCCAGTGGTCATCAGGTGGCGTTGTTTCAGGCGAATGAACGGGTGGGCGGTGCCAGTGTTTTTTATACGCAGAGTGTGCTGAAGGGGCTGGATACGGAGGCGCAGTTGCGGGCGTTTCTGGGGGCGGCAGCGACGAATGTGGCGGTGATCTCGGCGGATGCTGAGCCTGTTGCGCCGCTGAAAGTGCTAAAGACCATGATAGTTGGGCGGCAGGCTTACTATTTCGTCGGCTATTGAATTTTTTGTAGGAGCTGAGCTTGCTCGCGAAGGCGTCATTACATGCGCCATATCCATTGCCTGATGCACCGCCTTCGCGGGCAAGCCTTGCTCCTACAGTTTTCGCGTTCGGCCACTAATCATTCAGTTGGTTGCCGGGGCTGGTATGGATAACTGTCGTTGCAGCTTCTCCGACACCGGCATCTCCAACCGCGCCCGTCCATAAAACGCCAACGCTGTCAGCAAACACGCCAACCAGACAAAGATCCCAGCCCAAAACGTGTGGGACATGTAGTGCCAACCTTGCAGGACGCGCGTCGTGCCGTAGACAAAACCGAGCAACAACGAGCCCCACAAAATCGCCTTGGAAAACCGCCACTGGTAGCGTCGCGCAACAAAGTACAGCGCCAGCATGGTGAACCCACCCGACGCGTGCCCGCCCGGCCAGCAACGGCCCTCGCCCGCTTCATGGAACAACTGGAAATTCTCGTACCACTCGACATGAGCCATTTTGCCGCCGTACAGCGTGGTCTCGATCGGGCAGTAAACGCTGGTGTGCGCCTTGAGGAAGTGAATCACCCCGGTGCAAACGGCGAACGCCACCACAACGAAGAAAAAATCCCTACGGTGATCGGCGGCAAAGCGCAGCACCGGCGCGACTCTGCTGCGCTGCAGGAAGGCACCCAGTCGTGGCCGCTTCTGCGGATTGACCAATGGCCAGATCACCGAGAACATCGCACCGATCACGGCAATCTCGCCCGTCCAGTTCGGAATAATCCGCGCCCATTTGTGCGTGATTTTTTCGAAGAGATGGATTTTGTCGAGCGGGAAAGTCTGAGTCAGCGGATCAAACAACAGGTTGCTGAAAGCGATGTCGATTTTGGTCATGTCGAACAGCAGAAACACCACCGCTGCACAGAGCAGCGGGATGCCAAAGTTATAAGCGTAGAAACGCGATTTCATCGGGTGGTCACCGTGCGCCAGTCGGAGGCTTCAATGAAGCCGAGCATCTGTGGGGCCGCCGGATTGGCAGCGGCGACAAACAGCGAAGAGCCGTAGCCGGGATCGGAGGCCGGTACGTTCAGGTCTTTCTCGATTTGCGCCATGCATTCGCTGTGGGTCACCAGGATCAGATTGCGCCCCGGCACTTTGTGCGCCAGCGCCTCCTGCAACATTCGCCCCTTGCAACTGATCAACCAATCGGCGGCGGTGGAGGTCTTGGTGAACATGTAACCGGCGGTCTGCACGGTGCGCTCGATCGGGCTGTTGTAGAGGTCGGCGTTGCTCAGGCCCAGTTGTTCAAACTGCGAACCCACCGCATCCGCGACACTGCGCGAACGTTGAGTGATGCCGTCATTGCCGCTCAGGCACGGTGCCTTGGAGTGATCGCAGCGCTCAACGTGACGCACCAGCACGATCATGTCGCCTTGCGCCCAGCCCTGCGCCAACGCCTGCGCGCCGGCGACATTGCCGTGGGCCAGATCCGGCACGGCAGCGGGTGCCAACAGCCACAGGGTCAGCGGAATCACCAGCACGGAGGCGGCTAACACCACCCCCGTGTTGCGAAAACGCGCCAAACCACTCAGATCGATCGAGCGTTTGACGCCGAACAGATTCAGTCTCAATTCCACAAAAAGCCGCCTCACCGGCATGCATCACTTGTCATTCGATGCGGCGAAGGTACAGAGGCGGGCGTGGGCAGCCAGTGAAACCCATGTGAAAAAAGTCTTGGGATCCTTTGTTACAAATTCCGTAGGACAAAATCCTTTCAGCTCTCGGCATTGCGGCCGATACAGACCTGCTAACACCCTTGCTGGCTCAAAAAAACAACAATCTTCCAGCCTAACCGACGACCAAGAAACCCAACGTTTCTGGAGGATTTTTGATGAATAGCTGGTTCGGCAACATCAGCGTGAACATGAAATTGGGCCTGGGCTTCGGCCTGGTGCTGGCCCTGACCTGCGTCCTGGCCCTGACCGGTTGGACCAGCCTCGGCGGCCTGATCGACCGCAGCAACTGGATGAGCGACATCACCCAGCTCAACTCCGGCCTGACCAAACTGCGCGTGGTGCGCCTGCAATACATGCTGACCAACGGCGATGAAACCGCCGCGCAAAACGTGCAGACCACCCTTGAAGCCTTCGCCGCGCAACAGCAGAAGTTGATCAGCAGCTTCAAGAGCCCGGAAAACGTCAAGTTGCTCAAAGCGCAGGCGGCGACGATCGCCGAATACCAGACCTCGCTGAACAAAATGCGCAACGCCTACCGCACCGCCAACAGTGCGCGCGACGCCATGAGCGTGAATGCCGACGCCGCGTACCGTCAGATCGAATCGATCAGCAAACATGTGCAGCAAATGGACATGAGCGAGCAGCGTTTCGAACAGTTCCAGGCCATCACCACCGCCAAGGAAGCGTTCATCCTCACCCGCTACGAAGTGCGCAGCTACATGGCCGCCACCAACGCCGACACCGAGCAGAAAGCCGTCGCCCAACTCGACGTGGCGATCGCCAGCCTCAAACAATTGAACGTGCATTTCGCTGACACTCAGGCAGATGCCCTGCGTCAGCTGGAAACCGCGCTGGTCAATTACCGCAGCGCATTGCAGGCGTTTAAAAACGCCAACAGCGAAGCCGTGCAGGCGCGCAAGGAAATGACCGATCAGGGCGCGACCATCGTGACCCAGAGCGAGCAGCTGTATCAGATTCAACTCGATCGTCGTGACGCCGAAAGCGCTCAGGCTCGCACCCTGCAACTGATCAGCACCCTGCTGGCGTTGCTGGTTGGCGTGATTGCTGCGGTATTGATCACTCGTCAAATCACCCGTCCTCTGCGCGAAACCATGGCCGTGGTCGACCGCATCGCCAGCGGCGACCTGACCCACAACGTCATCGTTACCCGTCGCGACGAACTCGGTGTGCTGCAACAAGGCATCGCGCGCATGGGCGTGACCCTGCGCGATTTGATCAGCGGCATCCGCGACGGCGTCACCCAGATCGCCAGCGCCGCCGAAGAGTTGTCCGCCGTCACCGAACAGACCAGCGCCGGCGTGAATAGCCAGAAAGTCGAGACCGATCAGGTCGCCACCGCGATGCACGAAATGACTGCCACCGTGCAGGAAGTCGCGCGCAACGCCGAGGAAGCCTCGCAAGCCGCTGCCGCCGCTGACGGCGAAGCCCGTGAAGGCGACAAAGTGGTCAACGAAGCCATCGCGCAGATCGAACGTCTGGCCAGCGAAGTGGTGCGTTCGACCGAAGCCATGAGCGTGCTGCAACAGGAAAGCGACAAGATCGGCAGCGTCATGGACGTGATCAAAGCCGTCGCCGAACAGACCAACCTGCTCGCCCTCAACGCTGCGATTGAAGCGGCACGTGCCGGTGAAGCCGGTCGTGGATTTGCCGTGGTTGCCGACGAAGTGCGTGGCCTGGCCCAGCGCACGCAGAAGTCCACCGAAGAAATCGAAGGCCTGGTCGCCGGTCTGCAGAACGGCACCCAGCAGGTTTCGGCAGTGATGAACAACAGCCGCGCACTGACCGACAGCAGCGTCGCGCTGACGCGCAAGGCCGGCCTATCACTGGAAAGCATCACCCGCACGGTGTCGAATATTCAGTCGATGAACCAGCAGATCGCGGCGGCGGCTGAACAGCAGAGCGCAGTGGCGGAAGAGATCAGCCGCAGCATCATCAACGTGCGCGACGTCTCGGAGCAGACCGCAGCGGCGAGTGATGAAACCGCGGCGTCGAGTGTTGAGCTGGCGCGCCTGGGTGGTCAGTTGCAGCAGATGGTCAGCCACTTCCGGGTCTGATTCGACCGCTAAACTGTCCGTTGCACGTCTCCGGCGCTGGAGCCGTGCAACGACATGTACAGCGCCCGAAGCATGTCCCGCCTCCTCCCTTCAAATTCCTACATCCTCGTGATCCCTTTCCGATGTGCAGCGGCGAATATCCTGTGTCCAACGGCCGCAATGGCTGACAGCGCTGTCGAAGCGTCCCGCGTAGTGTCGATTCTCCACAGAGAAGGAGACAACCGGGATGACCGACCGAACACTGCTCAAGACGTTGATCCAGACGCACAGTCCGAAAGATCAGGAGAGCGAGTTCAAAGAGCTTTTCGACAAGGATCTGAAGTTCGGCTCGATCTTCGACATCACCCGACTGACCGAGGCCGAATTCGCCGCCAGGGTTCGCGCCGGCATTGAAGCCAGACAATCACTGCGCCAACTGTCGTCCTCAATCGATACAAAAACGCTTTTCGACAATGTCAGATGCCTCGCGGCGCAGCTCACTCATCTTTACCGAGAGCAGCGCACTTCAGATGGAAAAGCACAACACCACTGGCATCCGTCGAGCATTCGCAAATCCGAGGAACAAGCCCCCACTTACACCCATCTGTTCATGGAAAACTGGGACGATGCCTGCAAGGTCGATTCGATTGCCGCCATCGATTCGCAGGTCGCCTATCTCCGCGCGCTGTACCTGTTTGCCCTGCAACTGGAGTCAAGTCCCTCAGTAAACAGCGAAGAGAAAAACGATCGAATTCTTTTGGCTACACGACGCCCGGATCTGTCGCTACTGTCGATCAGTCATCAAAGCACCTTCACTGCTCAACCGATGCTCAGGATCGTCAACGAAACGCTGGATAACAATATTCGCGCAGGGCTGTTATCGGCCCCCGACAAAGCTCAATCGACCTATAAACTGCTGGCTCAACGGCAGTTCCCTTTCGTCCTTCCCTACGAATTCTTTCATCACCAATGCCTGCTGGGGCTGAACGAAAAAAACACTGCGCTGGGCGAGTTGAACTATCGCATCAGCCAGCATCTCCCCTTAAGCCAGCATGAAAGCCATCTTTATGGCAGCGTGCCGCAATCTTCACCGCGTGTGGCACAGGCCCTGATGTCAGGGTTGGGACCCAAGCGTCAGGCACTTCTGACTGACTGGCCTGATGCCAGAACACTGTCGAGCGTCGCAAGTGATTCGTTTACAGCCGAGCAACAGTCGCAATACTGGAAACCTGTTTACGGCCCGGCAACGACCGACGATCTCAGTCACATCAGCACCTTCCTCGAGCGAACCGAGCTCAATGCCGACCAGTTGGAGGCAGTACTCGCGCAAGGCCGATACGCCCTGCACAACTCCCCTCAGAATCGTCTGGGGGCGAGCTCATTCGGTGCCGGTACAGCCCGTTACGTCAACGGTGCGACTAGCGCCCGCTACCCGGCGATGACGATCGACCGAAACGCGAAACCTGCGCGCATCACACATGCAACCGCGCAACGTTTAGAGCGCTTGCATCGAATGATTCGCCTGCAACGCTGGCTGGAGATGCCCTTTGCCGATCTGGATGTCCTCATCTGCAGTGCCATGGGCTCGCCGCGCGCACCTGAACCCAGTCTGCAAATTGATCGCTATGTGATTCGCGCACTCGGTGTGTATCGATATTTTCAGCGCAACTATTCACTCAAGGCTGAGGAATTCGCCGCATTACTGCACCTTGTATCAACGTCCGCGACCAGTAATGAGCCGGCACTCTTTGACCGGATCTTCAATCAGGCGCGCTTGTTCGATGAGCCGCTGTTGCTTGATGGCCGAGCGTTTTCGTCAAACCCGACAGATCCACTCTCGCATTCGGTTCTGCAGCATTTGAGTGCCAGCCTGGGTATTCCCCTGTCGGAAAACGCGCTGTTGCACATTGTGAAAAATACCGAGAAACAACTGGGCTCGCTGAAGTGCGACGCGCACACGTTGTCTTCCATTTACCGCCAGGCTCGCATTGCGCAGCTGTTCGGCTTCACCGTCAGTGAAAGTGCGACGCTGGCGAATCTGTTGGGCGGAGAAAGGATTGCCGCGTATCTGGTGTCAGGTCAGACCAAAGAGCATGAAATCAAGGTCGATTGCTCCGATCTTGAAGGGCTCAAGATAAACCTGTCCATCGGCGCCCCATTGTCGGCGGACATGAAGCACTGGCACTTGCTTCCTGGCTCCAGCATCGAGATAGGAACGGCTTTTTTTTCCGACTCGATCGACAACGTCATCACTGTCCGCTATCCCCGCAATTCATCCGGGGGAACGCCTGAACTCTATTTCAAGATGCCTCATGGGGTCGCGGCGAATACCGTCACGCCCTTATCGGGGACTGTGTCCACCTACGGTGGCACTCTCGATGAACTGCTGCAGTTGCAAAGCCCTTTCGTAACGCTAACCAGGCAGGGCGCAAACCGGGCACTGTTTGAAACCTACGTAAAGGTCACACTGACCAGCGCCGAGAGCCCGCCACGGGATCTCGACATGCTTGATGTCCTGATGCAAATGGACTGGATCAGCCGCTGGATCAAGCAGTCCGTCTTTGACATCCCGGGACTTCAGCAGCTCCTCGAGCCGGCAAGCAGCAGCGAGCAAATGCTGGGTAAGTTGCTGCAACACTTCACCAGTCTGCAGGCTGCAACACGAAAAGCCGTGGTGACGACGCCCGAGTTGGCAGCCTTGTCATTGCCCGACAGTGCGAATTTGCGCGCAGAGTTGGCGATCGACTTGCTCGATGAAAATGGTCTGGTGAAAAATTTCGCGCCGCTGGCAACGGACGACGCCTCTGAAAAGATGGACGCGGCCCTCGAGAAATTACCCGCGCTGTTGATTCACGTCGACGACGACGCGGAAAGTCAGAGACTAAAGAAAAACGCCCGACAAAAACTCAAAGACCTGCTCCTGCCAGCCCATGATCGACAGCAACATCTGATCGAGACGTTTCTTCAGGAAACCTGCTGGCTTCCCATGACGTGTGCAAAGGGCGTAGTGATCTGGGCGAAGTCCTCGATCCACCGAATCCTGCTTGCCGCATTGTCCTCGGAACGCTTGAACGATCTCGCATCGACCCTCGAACCCGTCCTGCGCCATGCCCGGGCGGCCGTTCAGCTGCAAATGAGCAACAGGGCATTACAGGTTTTCCAGAACCATCCTGATTGGCTGCAACGCTCGAATTCGGCATTGGCGCTGACACTCGAGACCCTCTACCTGCTCGACCGGCTAGTCCATTGCATGACGACCCATCAGCATGATGAAGAAAGCCTGTTGAATTATCTGGAGCTGGCCAACGAACCCGGCTCATCCGCGGACGCCAGCAACCTTCATCTGGCGCGACTGCTGAACTGGACGCCGGCGCAAGTCAGTCTGTTGACCGCCCGATTACCCCGCTCACGGGCCAGCACCATGGAGGACATTGACTGGCTTGTGCGCTGTCACGACACCTGCGCAAAAACCGGCCTCGGCGCGGCGGCCTTGCTTGACGCGACCAGACTGCAGAACGACAGCCCTGAAGAACACTGGAAATCCGTCGGTGAGGCGGTAATGGCCAGCGGAAACTGATCCCATCTCATGCTCAAGGAACGAACATGAAAGCACTGATCGAAAAACAACTTGAAGAAAGCCTGCGTGACGCGCTGCTCGGGCTCTATCTATCCTTGATCGATTCGGACGTTTCAAACAGCGGCGACATTAAAACGCAGCTCAAGACCGCCAATGACCTCTACCACCACTTGCTGCTGGACGTACTGGTCAGCCAGGATGTGCCGACCAGCCCGGTGGCTTGCGCTATCGCCAGCCTGCAGCAATACATCAACAGCATTCTGGATAGCATGGAGCAGGGGTATCACACGGCCGTCGTTGCACCCGACCAGATTGAAACCTGGCGCACGGCGATGCATGAATACCAAGGCTGGGCAACTAACGAACGCCTGCACTATTTCCCGGCGGCCTATCTTGATCCAACGCTGCGCCAGAACAGCACCGAGAGCTTCAAGAAACTGGAAAACGACCTCAACCAGAACCAGTTAAGCATTGAGTCTGTACAAACCACGGTACTGGCTTATCTGAGCAGGCTGGAAGAAGTGGCAAACCTGAAAACCGTCAACGGTTACATCGACGGCAGCGTTTTCAGCGCCAGTACTTATTACTTTGTTGCCAGATCCAGAACGGCGAACACCTGGTACTGGCGCTCACTGGACATGACGAAAAGACCTAGCGTCCCTGAGTCACTGACCAGCCAATACGATGCGCCCGAACCCCAGGCCTGGTCGGACTGGAACCGCTTCGATCTACCCTTTTCCGAAAGCGCCATTGAACACACTGTCCGTCCCGTGATGTTCAACAAGCGCCTGTATGTGATCTGGGCCGAATGCATCTTTCAAGACAAGGCCTCAAGCAACAGCGATCCAGGGAAGCCCAAGACCAACCCTTTATTCCGTCTGAATATGTGTTTCAAGAAATACGATGGAAGCTGGAGTACGCCCACAAGCTGCGTGCAAGCCTATGGGCTACATACAGAGATGCACACGCTGAGCGTGGAGCAAGTGCTGAAGGGCACACAGACTATCGCTGTCTACGATCAGAATGATGCGTGCCTGTTGGTCGCGCTGTATGTCACTGACGTGCCATACGTCAAAAAGGCTGCGAAACATTTGCTCTGGATGTCGGCGCAGATCGACAAGGATGCCATCTCCAGATCCGACATTCGTGCAAGCGGTCTGCTAGAGGCTGACACAGACGTTCCTCTGAGAAATCTTGCCGAGCACTTTCCGCCGGGTGAGCAACGACAACTGCAATTTCTCCATGAAGCGCTTCAGAACGAGCGCACCGCCCCCAGCATCAACACTCACTTCGATGGGAAGACAGGAACCACTGAGTTCATCGACTTCGCCGGATCCGAGATCGAGTTCACGGAATCCGGCAGCACAGTCACTGAAAAGCAAAAACGCTCGCCCATCCGAATGAACATCACGTTCGCCAGGCATCTGATCGAACGTGCCGAAGCCAGCATGGATGAGTTGCTGAGCTGGAGTTCACAGCACTTGCCCGAGCCGCCCTTCGAGGCGGGCGGCGATGCCGGGGTAATGGATTTCCATGGTGCCTACGGTCGTTATTTCTTCGAGCTATTTCTCTATTTGCCGTGGCTGGTAGCCCATCGTTTCAATCAGGAGCGGCAATACGCTCACGCCGAAAACTGGTTGCAGTACCTGTTCAATCCCGGTCGTAAAAAAATCGCGGGCGGCAGCCCTGATTACTGGAACTCAGTACCGCTGACTTCCAGCACTCCGGCGCCAGGGCAACTCAGCCATGCCATTCAGGGCCCGCAGGATCCGCATCAAATCGCACTGAGTCACCCGGTTCACTTTCGAAAAGCCTTGTACATGCTCCATATCGACATCTTGCTCAATCGCGCCGATGCCGCCTATCGCCGGTTGACCCCCGACGGTTTATCGCAGGCAAAGCTATGGTATGTCCGGGCAGCGGATTTGCTCGGGCCGCGCCCGGATATCCGCCAGACCGACATCTGGAACGCGATAACCCTCGGCGACTTCAGCAGCGAGATCAACGCGGATCTGCGCAGTTTTGAAAAAAAACTGAGCACCGAAAACAAAGACATATCGGCACAGGAAAATCTGGCACCTGAGGTGTGCGTGCGTCCTTACGCCCATCCACCGTCGATCCATACCATCGATACCCCGCACCTGCGGTTGCCCTTCAATCCCGTATTGATCGCGCACTGGGACAGACTGGAAAGTCGCTTGCACAACCTCCGGCACAATCTCGATATCGTCGGCCGGCCCTTAAACCCTCCAATCTTCGGTTCAACTTCGGACTCGGGCGATCCATTGAGCACCAATCCGCCAAAAGCGGCGGAGCCCGGCAACGTCCAGCGCTCCGGTCTGGTGATTCCACCCTACCGCTTCAGCGCAATGCACGCCCAAGCCATGACGGCGGTGGAAAGTGTCATCCAGTTCGGGGCGACGCTGCTGTCCTTTATCGAACGTAGCGAGCAGGCCAGCTATCTGGAGCTGCAACAACACCATGTCTGGGACATCGCCAACATGGCCGTCGAACTGCAGACACATTCCCTGACCATCGACCGCAAGTCCCGCGAGGCATTGCTTGCCGGTAGAGCCATCCTAGAGGGACGCCGGGACTACTACAGCAAGCTGGTTGATGAAGTCCTCAATCCTGAAGAAGTCGGCGCCGCCGTTGCCCATCTGACCGGGCGCATTGCCGAGGCTGGCGCGCATGCGGCACAGGCCGTCGGCCATGGATTGACGCTCGTACCGAATATTTTCGGCCTGGCCGACGGTGGATTTCGTCTGGAAGGCGGCCCTATGGCTGTGGCAGCAGCGGCAATGGGTGCAGCCACTGCCGCCCACGGAACCGGCGAAGCGCTCGAACGGGCCGCCCAATACCGTCGCCGCCATCAGGAATGGCTATTCGCCCGCGACCAGGTCACCCTCGAAATTGCCCAGATCGATGCCCAACTGGCGCTGGAGGCCGAAAAGGAAGCCGCCTCGCAACTGCTATTACGACAAACCCGGACGGCACTGAACCAAGCCCGCAACGCCTACAACTTTCTCAGCAAGCGTTTTACCAACTCACAGCTTTATCAGTGGTTCACCAATCAGCTCTCGAGCTTCTACTACCAGGTGTATGACTCGACACTCGCCCTGTGCCGACTGACGGAACAGTGTTGGCGCTATGAGCTGGCCGACGATTCAACCCCGCCCTTCTTTGAGCATCTGGCGTGGAATACCACCTATCGGGGTCTGGGCCCGGGTGAGCGAATGAAGCTTGGGTTGCTGTAGATGAACGATGCCTACCTGCTGTGCCATGACCGCGAACTGGAGATTCGCAAGACCGTGTCGCTGCGACGACTCAAGCAGAAAGAGGACGATCTGCCAGGCGGGGCGAAATCCATCAACAAGTCTTGGGATGACATCGTCCCCGGGGATGGCGGCAACCCGGCGATGCAAGGCATCAAATTCGAGCTGGTGAACAATGGATCCTGCGAGTTCGAGTTGAGCCAATCGCTCTTCGACCATGACTATCCCGGACACTGTCTGCGCCGGATCAAAAGCATCAGTGTTTCGCTGCCGGCCATCGTTGGCCCTTATGAAGATATCCGCGCCACGCTGACCCAAACCGCGAGTGAAGTGGTCTTGCCCGGCGACGGCAAGACTGTCCTCAAACAGGCAAGATTGAATCAGCAAATCGCATTGTCGACGGGCGTCGATGACAGCGGCCTGTTCATGCTGAACTTTCAGGATGAGCGCTTCTTGCCATTCGAATACACCGGTGCGGTCTCGAAGTGGAAGTTGTCCTTTCCCAATCACCGCTCGCAAAGAGCCATGCTCGAATCGCTCACCGATGTCATCGTTCACCTGCGCTACACCGCCAGGGTCGGAGGGCTCACGCCATGACCCAAGACCCTCAACTCATTGCAACGCCGCAGTCGCTACCCAAGGGAGGCGGCGCGATTCAATCGCTCGGAGCGGAAATCGGAACGGTCGGTTCCAGCGGCGCGGCCACCTGCGAAATCGCCTTGCCGATCTCGGCAGGTCGCGGTTATGCGCCAGCACTGTCCTTACGCTACAGCTCCAGCCACGGCAATGGGATATTCGGCCTGGGTTGGTACCTGCCAGTGCCGACCATATCCCGGCGCACCAGCCTGGGCGTACCGGCATACAACGATGAGGATTTGTTCGTCGGCCCCGAAGGCACGGTCTGGATGCCCGACCGGAACAAGGACAGCGGTGCGATCGAATCCACCCGGAAACACTACGCTGACGATACGACAAACCCCGTTCATAGCGTGGTGCGCTACCGCCCCCGGGTCGAGCGCGGCTTCGACCGCATCGAACACTGGGCGAGCGCTGATAACCCGGTCGGGTTCTGGCTGGTAGGCAGCGCGGATGGCCACCAGCACGTCTATGGCAAAACACCGTCGGCACGCCGCGCTGATCCGGCCCACCCTGATCACGTTGCGGAATGGTTGCTTGAAGAAAGCATGAATGCCCACGGTGAACACATCGTTTACGAGTACACCGCCGAGACCCTCGCTACAGGCATCCAGTGTTACTTGACCCGTGTGCGCTATGGCAACGTCACTGGCGCTCCACAGCTTTACGCATTCACCCATCCATCCGCCACTGATCGACGCTGCCATTTCGAGTTATGTTTCGACTACGGCGAACGTGCGGCCACGCTGGAGGACAAACCTGACGTCGCGGGGCGAGCCATCTTAGAGGAGCGTCCAGATCCGTTCTCGGACTTTCGCTATGGTTTCGAGTTGCGCACCACGCGCCTGTGCCGGCAGGTGCTGATGTTTCACCATTTCCCCGATGAAGAAAAAATGACCAGCGGCCCGATACTGGTACGCCGCGCTTTGTTCGAGTACCAGACCTCGCCCCTGTCCTGTAGTTTGCTGACCGCCGTGTTCAATCAGGCCTATGGCAGTGACGGCAATACCGATTACCTGCCTCCGCTCGAGTTCTCCTACACCCCGTTTGACTGGCAACCCGAGACAAACCGGTTCCAGCCCTTCGAAGTGCTGAACACGCTGCAACATCCGCCCTTGTTCCAGTTTGTCGACCTGTACGGCGAGGGTCTGCCGGGGATTCTTCAGCAGACTGAAAAAGCATGGCGTTACTGTGCCCCCAAACGTCATGAGGACGGCGGCGATCGCGTGGACTATCTGCCTGCGCAATTACTGCCACGCATCCCCGTCGCTGACACCGGCAAATCAGTCCGGCAAATCCTTGGCCATTTCACCGGCAATGACCGACCGGACTGGCTAATGCTCCAACCGGGCATCAGCGGCTTTTTTACCCTTGATGCTAGGGGCAAATGGTCTGGATTCACGCCTTTTGAGGCATTCCCCACAGAGTTTTTCCAGGCCAACGGACAGTTGGTCGATCTGATGGGGACGGGCCTCGGCGATCTGGCCATCATCGGCCCCCGCAGCGTGAGGCTGAATGCCAGCCTGGGCAAGGCAGGGTTCAAAACGGCAACCGACATACTGCGCATGCCTGATGACGATGACTTGCCCAGTGACAACCACTCCCCCTGCGAGCTGGTGGCCTTCAGCGATGTGCTGGGCAGCGGCCAGCAACATCTGGTGCGCATTCGTCACAACGAAATGAAGTGCTGGCCGAATCTCGGACGAGGCCAATTCGGCAAAGGCCGGGTCATTGCCCCACTTGATTTTGCCTACGAATCTTTCGATGCATCGCGCATTTTGCTGGCTGACCTGGATGGCAGTGGCGCCACCGACCTGATCTATCTGCAAGCCGATGGTGCCCGTATTTTCATGAACTGCTTTGGCAACGGACTGGCGGCACCGATCAAATTGCCTTGGCCCAATGGCCTGCACCTGGATCGTTTCTGTCAGGTCAGGGCAGCCGACCTGCAGGGAACCGGTTGCTCCAGCCTGGTGATCGAGATACCGGGAAGCGCGACGAGGTATTGGCGCTATGACTTCGTCAACGGTAAACCGTACTTGCTCGGTACAACCGACAACAACATGGGCGCCATTCACAGCATCCGCTATCGCAGTTCTGCCCAAGAGTGGCTGGATGAGAAAAAACAGTTACTGGCAAAGAACAAAAAAACGCTCTGTCGATTGCCGTTTCCGTTACCCGTGGTCAAGGAGCAGACCGTGCACGACGAAATTACCGACAATCGATTAACCCGCCAATTCACTTACCGACGCGCAGCCTACGACAGCAAAGAGCGTGAGTTCCGCGGTTTCGGATTGCTTGAACAGACAGACAGCCTCGAGAGCGGATCCAGCCCCTACAGCGCTCATTCCCCGCCAATGCTCAGTAAAACCTGGTTCCACAGCGGTGACACCATTGATCCACTGTTGCCGGTTTCGGACTGGCGTGACAAAGACGCGGTCGCCTTGAAACCTGCCATTCAGAACACAGGCGAAAGCTGGTCTCCCGACACCCACAAACGCAAGGCGGCGACAGCTCACTGGAAATCCCGTCAGCGTGAGATGGCCATCGCGTTGGCGGGCAGCGTCCTCCGTGAAGAAACTTACGCCCGCGATGCCGATGCACGATCAGTGGTTCCTTATTCAGTGCAGACGTATCGTTATCAACTGAACGAACTCCGGGGGCGGGGCAAGCACAGTCCCTGTTCCATCGTGCACCCCGTACTTGCCGAAACGGTGCGCCTTGAATACGAGCGGATCGCCGATGATCCGCAATGCCGCCATACACTCAATCTGCAATGGGATCAGTACGGGTTTACCACCCACTCCATGGAGATCCGTTATGCCCGACGTAAACAGGCCACTGATGCCAGTCCCTTCACTGATGAGTGGCAACAACAATGGTGGCGTGATGCGCATGACGATCAACAGCAGTTTTACTACGTGCAGGAAAACCGAGAACGCTTCATTCATCTGGATGCAGGGCAGAACCATCGCCTGGGATTGCCGTATCTACAATGCGCCCACGCCTTGAGATTGCCCAAGTCGCCGCTGCCCGACGGACTCGACCCCGCCGGCATCAACCATGAAAGCATGCTGAAACTGAGCGCCACCGCTCGCTGGAAAACCTTGCGCGTCTTGACCGCTCTGTCGGTGCTGCGCTACCGCGATAGCAAGACTGATGAAACATTGGCCGATGGCCAGGCAAGTATCGAAGCGCTGGTGGATCATCGCGAAACTGCCGAGATCAACGACTTGGCACTCAAAGCCTTCGCCACACTCCAGACCGCGCCCCGTGCTGTTGATATCCGCGAAAAACTGCAAGCCAGCGGCTACCGGAATATGACCATCGCGCCGCCACTGCAAGACACTTGGGCGATTGCCGCAGACCTCTGGTCGGTGCGACGCGATTACACCACTTACCAGGGCGCAGACGGTTTTTTCAGACCCAAAACGTTCAGCGCCAGCAGACAACAGGGGCGGACTACGATCGGCTATGACCGTTACCATTGCCTGATTACTTCGATCACGCTGCCGGATCAATGCACCACGCAAACACGCGCCATTGACTATCGAACCCTGAGCGCCACCCAACTGATCGACCCCAACGGCATCATCCGAGAAGCGCGTTACGATGGCTTTGGAAACGTGCGCGTGCTCAGCCAGTACAAAAACACCGTCGACAAGCAACAGGGTTTCAAACCGCTCGACGCTCATCCGTTGAACACGTCAACTGTCGCCGCCATCGAGTCGCCTCAGCAGTCCTTGCAACAAGCGGCCAGCGCATTTTTCTATGCCCCTCTGAGCTGGATGGGAACGGTGGCACCTGTCGATGCTGAACAAGAGTCGCAATGGCGCAATCAGGCGATCGCGTCCGGAGAATTGCTCCCGGGCGGGTTCATTCGCGCCAGCACCCGCAAACGCTTGCAGCAACTCGCAACCCTGACACCGGCGCAACGCTACTTGCGGCGTGAGACAAGTAACGCCGTGCGTGAACCGGTGCACAGTGTTGCATTGCAGGCTGATCGCTACCCGGACGCTGCCGGGCAACAGATCGGCATCATGATCGCCAGTCAGGACGGCTTTGGCCGGCCTCTGCAAACCAAACAGAAAGTCGATGCACGCTGGCGAGTCAGTGCACCGGTGGAATACGACAACAAGGGTCGAGTCATCCGCCTCTACCGGCCATGGTTCAGTGACGATTACCGCTACAGCCACGACGCGATAAAACGTACATCGGGCTTTTGCGATCAACAATTCTACGATCCCGCAGGGCGATTGATCAGGGTCATCAATGCCAGCGGTGATGAGCGCCGATATGCCTATCACCCTTGGTACACCCTGAGCGAGGACGAAAACGATACCCACGCCGACAAGCCTTTCGAGAACACGCTTTCGCTTGAGCCGGGAGACGCATCATGAGCGCTCTTCATCGCCATACGCCGACCCTGAACGTCGTCGATAGCCGCGGGGTTCAAATCCGCCAGGTCAGGTACTTGTGCAATGACCCTTTCAGCCGTCCGCAGGCACGCATCAGCAGAAGCCTGCACGACATCTACCGGCAGTCCGTCGAGCACCATTCACCCACGGTCGATGCCAGTCCCTCCATCACAGATTTCAGCGAAATCACCAGCCTGTCCGGTGCAATCCTGTTGACCCGAAGCGTTGATGCTGGCTGGTGCGTCAGCCTGTTCGGGGAGGCTGGGCAACTTGAGGAAAAGTGGGATGCGCGCGGCAGTCACTGGCAGTTCGAACACGATAGCCTGATGCGTCCGATAGTGATCCTCGAGCAACACAACGCTGGCCCACAACAAGCCATGGAGCGCTTGGCCTACGCCGACGGCTCGACCGACAATGCGCGCTATAACCTGTGCGGCCGTCTGGTTCGTCATGACGATAGCGCCGGCAGTCGAGCGTTGGCGGAGTACGATCTGCATGGCAACCTGATTGGCGAAACCCGGCGCTTGCTGAAACAGCCGCTCACGGGGGGCTGGCCAAAAATCCCTGAAGAGCGGGAAACCCTGCTGGAAAGTGATCCCGGCTTCTCGACAGCCTGGGAGTACGCTGTGACGGGTGAGCTGCGAATGCAAAACGACGCCAGCGGGCATATCCAGCGTCGCGAATTCGATGTGGCGGGCCAACTGAAGAAAATCACGTTGCAAAAGCACGATGACACCGGGCAAACGCTGATTCTCGACCAGGTGACCTACAACGAGCAGGGGCAGATCACTTCGCAGAATGTCGGTGGCAAAATCACCCAGCAGACGTCTTACCAGCCCGCCAATGGCTGGGTGAAGGAACGCAAGGTGGCCACGGCCGATGGTCGAATCCTGCAATCAATGCACGTCGACTACGATCGGGTCGGCAATGTCGTGAGCGTTACGGATAGCAGCAAGGCCGAGCAACACCACACCAACCAGCGCATCCTCCCCGTCAGTACTTATGAGTACGACAGCCTTTATCAACTGATCCAGGCGACAGGACGGGAGATAAAAGGCGCGCGCGTGCAAGCGTCGCTCCCTGCCTGGCTCCCTGCGTCCGGTGACCTCAGTCGTTTGGTCAATTTCACTCAGCGATACAGCTACGACGCGCGCGGCAACCTCATAACGTTGCGGCATCAATCTGAAGGCAACAACTACACCCGCGCCCTGCAAGTCGCCGTCGGCAGTAACCGCGCCCTGCGCAGGAAAAAGGGCGATGTCCCACCCGATCTCGACAATGGCTTCGACGCCAATGGCAACCAGCTCGCCCTGCAACCGGGCCAGCCGCTGGAGTGGGATAACCGCAACCAACTGCAACGTGTTGCGGTGATTGAACGAGCCGATGGCGACGCCGACCAGGAAACCTATCTCTACGACGCCAATGGTCAACGCGTACGCAAACGTCAAATTCGAAAAGCCCACGCCACCACACATCTGCGCCAGACGCTGTATTTGCCGGGACTGGAAGTGCGCACTGACAGCAGGTCAACGCTTGATGTCATCACCGTCGACGCGGGAGCGTGCCAGGTCACGTGTCTGTACTGGAAAAAAGGCCGCCCTGACGCCATCAATAATGGTGCTCTGCGATACACCTTTAATGACCATCCCGCCTGCACCACACTGGAACTCGATGGCGACGGCCAACGCATCAGTGAGGAAGGCTATTACCCTTTTGGTTCGACCGCATGGCGGGCGGCACGGAGCGAAATCGTGGCCAACTACCGCACCGTTCGCTACTCCGGCAAAGAGCGCGATGCCAGCGGGCTGTATTACTACGGCTCGCGTTACTACGCGCCCTGGCTCCAACGCTGGATCAGTGCGGATCCGGCCGGGAGGGTAGACGGGTTGAATCTGTATGCGTTCGTCGCCAACAATCCACTGCGGTACAAGGATCACGCCGGCCTCTTCAAGTATGAAATCGGCACTTTCAGTACCCAGCCCACAGCCCCGGCCCCGGCGGCTACACGCGCTTCGGTTGCGCACAGCGCTTCCAGTGCGTATCTGGATCCTGGCGATCTTGAGCGTTACAGACTGGCCTATGACACGATCTGGACGACACGCTCATTACTTTCAAACGGCCCAGGCAATCAGATCGGCGCCATTTCCAATAGTCTGGAGCTGTCCTCGACAATGACCAATGCCCTGCGCGCCAACGTCGGGCAACCATCGGCCGTGCAGCCCTGGGCACAACACGCAGTGGCCGCTGCGACCGGCAATTGCGATGAATACGCTGTCGTCAGTTCCAGCCTGCTCTCATCCTCAGCACGCAACAGCCAGCTACTTCCCGTTCACCTCTCGGAAATTCCCGGACACAGATTCACGTTACTGGGAGACCCTGGCCTGGATCCGCTGGTCATCGATCCTTGGGTGATTTATCCAATGCCGCACTTGCTTTCGGAGAGTCGCTACCCCCAAGTAGCTTCAAGCCTCAACGTCACTCCGCGGATGCCGCAGGATCCGGCGTATGAAATTGCCATGGCTGACGTCGCTGCGCTCGCGCCGCTGTATGCGCAACAGCCGCAACAAAATCCGACGCTGGTTAACGACCAGTTGGTGCAGGCCTATTCAACCGGGGCTTCAAGTACCTGGATATGGCATCAACTGACTTCCCAACAGCAGTCCACCGACATCAACATCAGCGACGGCTTCAATTTCTTCAATTTCGCTGAAGTCCCCGTGGGGCATCTCAACCAGATTGAGATTGAAACCCGGCTGGCTGATGACATAGGCAACATGTTCCCCGCGAACTACTTCAAGCGGTTCTGATTAAGCGTTCTGCCTTGATCGAGTTGGCCCAGGTCATGCCCTGCACGAGGCATGGCCTGGCTCACCAAGTCGGTTATCGCGTGCCGCGCTGGCGCAACGCCGACGGCATAAAGTACGCATCCTCGGGTACCGGCTGGGCGAAATCCACGGTCGCGGCTTCTTCGTTGTCGAGGTTCTGCACGTAGTAACGACGGGCCTGCAAATCATGGAAAACGTCCAGCGCGCTCCACGTGGTGGGCAGGTCGTAGAAGTTTTTCAGGTAGGCCATCGACACGCGCCACAGCTCCCCTCGCCCGTCGTATTGATCGACCAGCGCAGCGCCCCAACTGTCTTCATCGAGGAACAAAACGCGTTTGGAATAGATGTGTCGCGAACCTGGTTTGAGGTTGCCTTCCACCACCCAGACCCGGTGCAACTCGTAGCGGGTGTATTGCGGGTTGAGGTGGCCCGGGGTGAGCAGTTGCGCGTACTTCACGTCGGGGCTGGAAACTTTGTAGTTGTTGTAGGGAATGTAGATTTCCTGTTTGCCCTTGAGCTTCCACTCGTAGCGATCCGGCGAGCCGTTGAACAGGTCGGTGTCGTCGGCGGTGCGCAGGCCATCGGAGGAAGCGATCGGCGTGTCGTACGCGAGATTGGGCGCGCGGCGTACGCGGCGTTGGCCGGCGTCGTAGACCCAGGCCTGGCGCGGATCTTTGAGCTGGTCGAGGGTTTCGTGAACGAGGGCTGCGCCACCGGCCAGACGCGCCGGACTTTTTACGAAGGCGAGGTAGTAGAACAGGATGTTTTTCAGGTCAGCGAACTGGCCGTTCGGGCGGTAGTAGTTGAACAGCGCTTCCTGTTGCGACGTCACCAGCGCAAAGCTGCCGTTGCGCTGCACCGGCGCTTCGGAAGCGCGGCGCACGACGTAGATGCCGCGATAGCGAGTGATGTGGTTCCACAGCACTTCGACGCCGTCTTTCGGCACTGGAAACGGTACACCGCCGTAAGCGTCGGAGAAGCCGCTGCCGCCTTCGAGCAGTTTCGCCGAGGTCGCGTTTTTCAGGGTGTTGTCGTACAGCCACTGCGGCGCCGAGCCAGAGCGACGGGACGGGTAGATCGGCATCTGAAAGGTGTCGGGATAGCTATTGAACAGCGCGATCTGGCCCGGGCTGAGATGGGCTTTGTATTGGTCGAGATTGGCTTTGGTGATGGTGAACAACGGTTTGTCCGCCGCGTACGGATCAGGGTGATGCTGACCCGGTTTGTAGCCGGCCGGCGCTTGGGTGATGCCGCCCGTCCACGCCGGGATGGTGCCGGCGGCGTTGCCAGCCCGCTCGGCGCCCATGGGGGTCAGGGTGGTTTTCAGTTGCTCGGCTTGTTGCGGGGTGATGGCGGCCAGGGCGGTGCTGGCGGCCAGGCTCATGACAAGCGCCAGCGTGGTCTTGGTCAATCGTGAAGTGTGAAACATGATCAATCTCCGAAATGGGAGTGAGGTCTCTCCTGTGGGAGCGGGCTTGCTCGCGAAAGCGGCGTGTCAGTCGCCAACTACTTGAATGACACACCGCCTTCGCGAGCAAGCCCGCTCCCACAGGGGATCTGTGTGGTCTTTAAAGGAAATACTTGAGGTTGAACCCGACGTTGTCGCGGTCGCGGATGCCGTTGTTTTGTCCGCCGCCGTAGAACTCGGTGTACTGCAATTCGGCTTCGAGCTTGTTCTGGTAGTTGGCCTTGATCCCCAGCGTGTAGGCCTTGCGACCTTCGATGGTGTTGCCGGCCTGGTAGCTGTTGCCCTGAAAGTCGTCCTTGTAAACGATGTAAGGCGAGACGTTGACCCCGGCGTACACGTCGTTCCACGTGCCGTTGAGCATTGCCGTGTAGCTGTAGGAATCACGGTTGACCTGATCGTCGCGATCACCACCGGACACATAGGAATAGTTACCAGTCCCCGCGTAATAACGCGTGCTGCCGTCATAAGCGGTGTATTGCAAACTGCTGCCGCGCAGATGTTCCGAGGCCAGTTCGAAGATGCCGAACAGCGAGTCGAACGAGGCCGTCGGGCCGAAGTTGTAGATGGTGCCCAGTGAGGTGTTGAACGCTTCGACGCGCTCGGCGTTGTTGATCTCGCTGTTGAGATTGACCATCTGCCCGCCGACGTTGATCGACCGGCCCGTCACCGCCACCGCCGCACCGTTGGCCAGGTCGCCGATCAAATCGTTGGTCGCCGCGACGCCGATCGGCAGGTTCGGCCGATAAGCGATTTCACCAAACACCGAGGCCTCACCCAGCGTGGTGTTGAAGCTGAAACCGTACATGCGGATGTCTTCGGCGTAACGACGATGCGCCTGAATGTTGCCCATCACATCGGCCGTGGCCAGACCGCCGGCAAGCGCCCCGGCCTGATCGCCGGCAACGCCGGACAACAGGTTGGTCAGCGCATCCATGTCAATGCCCTTGTACCCGCCCAGATCCGCGGCGATGGTCGGTTCCTTAGCGTGGTAGTTGACCATGTACAAACCGAACTCGGTGCTGTTGAGTTGCTCGGCGATGTAGCGGAAAGCGAAACCAAACTGCCCGTCGTTACGCGCGTTGTAGTCCTTGCCAATCGACGCAACTTTCAACGTGTTGCCGTAAGCCGGCGTCACACCGTTGGCGTAAAGCCCGGTGGTTTGCAAAGCCGAACTCAGCAACGGGTTATTGCCCAGCGCGCTGTACAAGCCGATCACGTTGCCAAACCCCGGCACCGGCGTGTCGAGCGCGGTGCCGCTGAAGTTGTTGTAACCGGTGTTGCCGCCATCGGCGAACAGGTCGGTCTGCGAGTAGAAGGTGCCGACCGGATCGATGCGGGTTTCTTTCCAGTTGGTCTGGTAGAAACTCTCCATGGTCAGCGAATCGGTGAGGCCGACGTTGAAGCTCAGCGCCTCTACCGGCACCAGCACTTCCTTAACTTCGGCGCCGGGCAAACGGTACTTGGCCGCGTCCACCGGGTTGGTGGTGTTGATCCCGCCGCGATAGAAAATCCCCTCGCCCCAGTTGAACACTTGTCGCCCGACTCGGGCGGTCACCGGCATCTGCGCGACGTCCCAACTGCCGTGCACATACGCGTCGAGCATCTCGATGCGGCTGCCGGCAATATCGCGGGTCTGGCTGGTGAAACGGTCGTCCTGCGGGTAGCTCTGGCTCGGTTGCGAGGGGCTGTTGTTGTCGTAATAGTTGTTGCGCTTGTCCATCAGTTGCGTGTCATAAAACCCCGTGCCGCGCATGAACAAACCGTAGTTCTGATAGTTGGCTTCAAGCTCGGAAGTGATCTTGTACACCTCGGAAACCAGCCCGGTGTCGAAGTTGCGATTGCCGTCGTTGGTGTTGACGTCATCGTTGGATTTGTCGCGGCCCTGCACCCGCCACATACGACCGTACGACAACGTCGTATCGATCGAACCGGTGACCTGTTTGTCCATGAAGCTGAACTCCACCGCGTGCGCCGCATCGACTGCGCACAGTTGCAGCAGCCCTGCCAGGCCGACACCGGGGAGCACCGCGCCCGTCAGGCGCAATCGAGTGCTGATCATGTGTTCCTCCTTCCCTGTTTTTTATTGTTTTTTGTCCTGTCGCGGTGGCTAGGGCGCCAATCCCGCGCTGACGTAAATCCGGCTGTGCGCGCCGAAATGGCCGAGCAGTTTGAACAGCTGTTGATTGAGTGCCGGATGGTCGAAATCTTCGCGTTGCAGCTGATTGCCGCTGCTGAAATCGCTGGTCGCTGGCGCCGTTTCCAGCCATTGGCCGATCGCTTCGTCGAAGGCGGCGGAGTCGTCGACCGACTCGGCGCTGACCACTTCGCGCAGGTAGTCGACCGAGTACGGCGGATAGGATTTGTCTTGAGCGACATCGGTGTAAGCGTCGAGCATCGGATGCGGATTGCCGGCACGCAGCAAGCGCCGCAGCCAGGTTGATTGATACTTCTCCACTTCCATGTGCCGGGTCGCAACGCGTTCGATGGAGGCCTGTTTGTCGGCGGAGAAACCGGCCAGCGCCTTGCCTTCCAGCAGCAAAAGACTGGCGAGATCGACACCCGGCAATGGCTTGGCGTGATACGGCTGAGTCAGATCCTGAACGTGGTGCAGGCCCCAGCCGAGAAAGCGATAACCCCAATACGGATGGCCGCTGGCAAATGCCAGTCGCGCCAGGCCCATGTATTGATACGCACGCCAGTCCGGCCAACTGCGTTCGAGGAATCCGGCAGCGGCATAGACCACCGGGCTTTCGTGGAAGAAGCCCATGTGGAACGGCGCTTGCGAGCTGTACTGGAAACGCTCGTCACCAAAGGGTTGCGGGCCGAAGCCGTAGCGCGCGCCAGCGTCGCCGGGGTTGTCAGTGAAGAGGTTGATGTCGTGGCCGTAATCCGGTTCGTCGGCGGCGCTGGCCAGCACCGCGAGTGCTGCGACTTTTTCGTGGTTGGCGACGACGATAAAGCGCTGGCGATTCCACGGTGACAGGGTTTGTTCGACCATGACTTGATTGGCCTGCAAATGCTCGCGCTCGGGCAGGTCTTTGCCGGGTAATGGCTGGATGACCATCGCCAGATGAATCTGCGGGTTGATGCGCAGCGCGGTGAAAAAGTCGTGGCGCAGATTGTCACTCGGCGTGGCCGGTAATTTCAGCGCATCGGGGCGTGGCGGGTATTGAGCGAAGTGATCGCGGGCGAAGGTTTCCTGCTCTTCCAGCAATGCGCTGACGGCTTGGTATTGCTGCGTGAGGAAGTTTTCCAGCGGCTCGACTTCCACCAGTGGAGCATCGCGCAACGCCGGCAGATCCTGCAACGCCAGGTAGCTGCCCACCGTATGGTTCGACCAGCCCCAAGCACTTGGGGCCGTTGCACAAAGCAGCAACAGGAGGAATGTCAGCTTCATTGCCGGGTTCTTATTGGAGGTGCCGTGGGGAGTGAGCCTAACAACCGCCCCCGCCGCTGACACTGTCCGATCTCACCAGAAAAAGTCTCCGATGGCGCCAATTCAAATCTCAACACGATCCCTGTAGGAGCTGCCGAAGGCTGCGATCTTTTGATGTTGATCTTAAAAAACAAGATCAAAAGATCGCAGCCTTCGGCAGCTCCTACAGGGGGAATTGTGGTGTGTTTTTTAGGCGGGGTAGCCGGTGATTTTGCGGATGCTCTGGTACAGCGGTTTGAGCTGGCGGTACATGCGCAGGTAAACCTCTTTGTACAGTTGCTCGTAAATTTTCTGCGCATCGGGTTGTGGGGTGAAGACCGCGCCGACGCGGGTCATCGCGGTGATTGCAGTTGGGAAATCTGCGTGCAATCCGAGCCCCACCGCACAGCAGATCGCCGCCCCCAAGCCAGACGCTTCGTAGACATGCGGTCGCTCCGCCGGCAGGCCGAAAATATTCGCCGTAAGCTGCATCGCCGCATCGCTCTGCGATCCGCCACCGGCCACGCGCAGGCGCTTCACCGTAACCTTTGAACGCCGCTCGATATTCTCCATGCCCTGACGCAACGCATATGCCAGCCCCTCAAGAATCGCCCGGTAAATATGCGCGCGGGTGTGCACATCGCCGAAGCCGATCATCGCGCCTTTCGCTTCCACGCCCGGCTCACGAATCCCCGGCGACCAGTACGGTTGCAGCATCAAACCCATCGAGCCTGGCGGCACCGCATCGACCAGCGCATCGAACAACTGCTCCGGCTCGATACCTTGCTCTTTGGCCTGCTGCATCTCGCGCAAGCCGAACTCGTTCTTGAACCAGCTGACCATCCAGTAACCGCGATAAATCATCACTTCGCAGTTGAACTGATCCGGCACCGCTGACGGGTACGGCGGAATCAACGGGACGATTTCCAGATAGCGCGAACGGGTGCTGGTGATCGTCGCCGTGGTGCCATAGGACAGGCACACCGTGCTCGCATCGACCACGCCGGCACCGACCACTTCACACGCCTTGTCGGCACCCGCCGCAATCAGCGGCAAGCCTTCGGGAATGCCGGTGTGGCGAGCCGCTTCAGCAGTGATGTAGCCGAGGGTTTCACCGGGTTTGTGCAGGGTCGGCAATTGCTCGGGACGCACCGCCAGCGCCTGCCATTTCCAGTCACTCGGCGCGGCCCATTTCAGGCGTTTGAAGTCAAACGGCAGATAGCCGACGCAGCAACCCACCGAGTCGACGAAACGCCCGCACAGTCGATGGGTGAGAAACCCCGACAGCAGCAAAAACTTGTCGGTCGCCGCCCACACCTCTGGCTGATGCTGCGCAATCCAGTTGGCCTCAGCCTGGGCACGAAAATAATCCACCGTGCCCTGCGCGCCGACCAGTTTGAACAACCAGCCCCACGGCCCTTTTATCCCGCCCTCGACTTCACTCTGGCGCTGATCGAGCCACAAAATTGCCGGACGCAGCGGTTTGCCTTCGGCATCAACGTTGATCACCGTGCCGCGCTGGGTGGTCAGGGAAACGCCAGCAATCTGCGAACGATCAATGCCGGTTTGCGCCCAGACTTGCTGACACGCCTCGCCGAGTTTCGCCCAGTAATACTCCGGATCCTGCTCGGCCCAACCCGGTTGCGTCGAGTAATACGCCTGCAATTCAACCTTGCCTTTGCCGAGCAAATTGCCCTGCAAATCGAAGAGCAACGCGCGCACGCTCTGGGTGCCGTTGTCGATCGCCAGCAGGTAACGCTTGTTCGGGTGGTTATCCATGGAGCTCTCTTCAAGGGGCATCAAGGCGTGGCATCCGGCAGACCGTGATGGCGTTGCCACAACGCCCGATAACGCTGAATTTCCTGCTGCCAGTATGCGTCGCTCCAGCCGAGTCGTGGCTGGCAGATTTGGCGGATGGCGGTGAAATAGTCTTCGCCACCGTGAGGCAGCAAAAGGCCGAGACGCGTGCGGCGCAACAGTAGATCGTCGAGGTGCAGAACCATTTCCGCTTCGCAGGCGAAGGCCAGTTCCGCCCACAAGGTGTCCGTGATGCCAACCGTGTCGTGGCCGACTTCTTTGATCAATTGCGCCAGCCTCGGCAGGTTTCGGCCATGCCTTCCGGCCAGTCGTCGCCACTGCTGACTGCTCAATTCTGCAATCGCCAGCGCAGGTACGGCGGCAAACACCGGCGCGGCGTCATCGACGAAGGGACGTTCGAGCATGTCCGCGCAGGCCTTGAGCACTTCGATGGCTTGCGGGCGGAACGTGGTCAGTTTGCCGCCGGCCAGGGTCACGCAACCGGGCTCCTGCCACAGCACATGTTCACGGGTTTCGTTCGACGGTTTGTCTTGAAGATTACCCGCCGCACTGCCAACTACTGGACGTACGCCCGACCAGGTCGACAGCACGTCATTCGCCGTCACTTCTGCACCGGGAAATTGTTGTGTGCAGGCCGCCAGCAGATAGTCGAGTTCTTCGCCGCTGATGCTCGCGCTGTGATCCAGATCTTCGCGATGATCGAGATCCGTGGTGCCGACCACCGTCGCGCCCTCCCACGGAAAAACGAACACCGGACGGCGGTCGCGTTCATGCAAAAACGTAAACGCCTGCGCCACCGGCAAACGCCAACCCGGCAGCAATAAATGACTGCCACGCAACGGCCGCAATTGCCGTGGTGCCTCAGTCGGCCGCAAGCGCTCAGCCCATGCACCGGTGGCCACAGCAAGCACGCCACAACGCAATTGCAGGGTCGCGTCGGCCTCGCAGTCTTCGATCTGAACGCCGCACACTCGCCCGTTTTCTCGCAGCAAATGCTCGACGCGAACGCCATTGACCACGACCGCGCCATCCGCTCGCGCCTCGCTCAACACGCGCATCACCAATCGCGCGTCATCCGTCAGCGCATCGACAAAACTGGTGCCGCCGAGCAAGTCACTTTCCTTCACGCCCGGCGCCAGATAACGCAGCTGCTGCGCATCATGAAAACGATGGCTGCGCCGTCCGGCCAAAGCATCGTAGACGCTCAACAAACCACCCAGCAGCCGAGGCCCGGGAAAGCCGCCGCGATAGTGCGGCATCATGAAACTCATCGGTTCGACCAGCCCCGGCGCTTCGTCGAGCAAGCGCTGACGCTCGCGCACCGAATCGCGGGTCAGGCGCCACTGGCCCTTGGCGATGTAACGCAAACCGCCGTGTACCATTTTCGACGATCGACTGGAGGTGCCCCAGGCAAAATCGCGCTGTTCCAGCAACAGGCAGCGCCAGCCGCGACGCGCCGCTTCACGCAGGATTCCGGCGCCGCTGATACCGCCGCCGATGACGATCAGATCCCAGGTTTCCTCGGCCAGCGTCGGCAGAACTTGCTGGCGCCATGCGGCGTTCCAGTCCTGACTCATGGCCGTCACTCCGGCAACAGCGTGCCGGGGTTGAGGCGCCCGGCCGGATCGAAGTGTTTACTTAGCGCCTGCAAGGTATCCATCGCCAGTGCGCCCTTCTCGCGCAACAGGTACGGCGCGTGATCTTTGCCGACGCCGTGCTGATGACTGATGGTGCCGTGGTTGTCGACGATGGTCTGACTTGCCGCGTGTTTGAGTGCTTTCCAGCGTGCCAGCGTCGCGGGGTAATCCGCCGCCGGGCGAAACACGTAAGTGGTGTAGATGCTCGAACCTTCGCCGTAGACGTGGGACAAGTGGGTGAACACATGCACACGCTCGCCCTCGGCGGCCAAGGCCTCGCGCAGGCTGTTTTCGATGAGGTTGAGCAGGTTGTCGACGTTGCTCCAGTCGGTGGCGGTTTCAAGGGTGTCGACGACGTAACCGGCGTTCCACAGGTTCTCGCGCAGGTAGGGGAAACGGAAGCGGTTCTGCGCCCATTTCTTGCCGAGCAAAGTGCCGGTGAACACGCCACCGAACGCCTTCAGATGCTGGCGCGCCTGTGTCAGCGACAATGCGTTTTGTCGGCGATTGCCGGTGACGCCGAAGGTCAGCAGGCATTTGCCCTCTGCTGCTCCCCTTAGCTTCAGATACTTTTCCAGCCAGGCGATTTGTTGCGGATGACCGGCCAGTGCCAGTTGCGTTTCGGTTTCCACGGCGTTGGATAAACGCAACATCGACAGCGGCACGCGTGCCTGGGCCAATTGGCGGATGGCTCTGAGTGCCTGCGGCCAGTCGGGGAGAAAAACGCCGTAGAAACGTTCATCGGCAGGCAGCGCGCTGACCCGCACCTTGACCTCGGAAATGATCCCGAAACGGCCCTCGCAACCCAACACCACTTCGCGCAAATCTGGCCCGGCAGCCGAAGCCGGAAAGGTTGGAATGTGCATCGGCCCGGCAAAGGTTTCCAGCGTTCCGCCCGCAAACAGTTGCTCGATCCGGCCATAGCGCAACGACTGCTGACCGCTGGAACGACTGGCAACCCAACCGCCCAACGTCGACAACTCCCACGACTGCGGAAAATGCCCCAGCGTGTAGCCCCGCGCACGCAACTGACTTTCCACCTGCGGCCCACTCGCACCGGGGCCGAACGTCGCCAGCAGGCTCTGCTCGTCGAGGTCGATCAGGCGATTCATCCGCGCCAGTGACACCGTCACCACTGGCCGCGCTGAATCCGGCGGATTAATGTGCCCGGCCACCGAAGTACCGCCGCCATAAGGGATCAGGCACAAGTCCTGTTCGTGAGCGAGCGCCAGCAATTGGCGAATATGTTCAGCGGTCTCGGGAAACGCCACCGCATCGGGATAATTGCCCAGCGCACCTTCGCGCAACGCCAGCCAGTCCGGCAGGCTCTGGCCCCGCGCATGCAACAAACGATCATGAGCATCGATACTGTACAAAGTGTGCGCCGACAACCGCGAGGCCGGCACACGCGCCAATGCCGCTTCAAGCGTGGCATCGGGCAGCGCGCGTCCCTCGCCCAGTCGCTCATGAAGAAACTCCGCGCCCTGGGCCGGCAGTTCGACCACCGTGGTTGCATCTCCCCAGCCGTTCCAGCGTCGCATGCGTGTGTCCTTTTTTGCCGTCAGATCAGTGATATTTCAGGCCCCCATACTAGCCAGCGGCCGCAAAGTGTCACGGTCGCATCCGGCCAGTTCGTGTAGCCAATTGAGTCAAACGTCGCGCAAGCGTCAGCCATTTACTTTAGTCGTGGTTTCAAATTACCTTTCAGGCATTCATCCGCCCACGCGGCCGTCGATCAAAGGAAGGGATCATGCAATCGCTCGGCTTCACCTCAGTTCCGCCCCTGCTCAAATACCTGCGCCATGCCGAACAACTGGGCATGGCCGTCGAACCGGCGTTGGCGGCGGCGGGTTTGCAGGCGCAGCAGTTGAGCGACAACACCCTGCGCTTGCCCGGTGAGGCGCATGAGCGGCTGCTGGATTATTTCTGCGAACACTCGGGCGATCCGTTGTTCGGGCTTAACGCGGCGAATTTCGTCCTGCCCAATTCGTGGAGCGTGCTCGGTTACATCACCATGAACTGCGCGACGTTGGGCGATGCGATGAGCCGGATCATGCCGTTCGAAAAACTGGTCGGCGACATGGGCGTGAGTCGCGCCGAGGTGCTGGATGGCCACGTGCATCTGATCTGGACGTGCCGTTATCAGCGGCCACGGATTCGCCGGCATCTGGTGGAAAACGTGCTCGGTTCATGGCTGCAATATGCACGCTGGATCGCCGACACGCAGATGTCGCCGGCCGCTGTGTGGCTCGAACACTCGTGCCCGGCCGAGGCGACGCCTGCGCAGTACGAGGCGTTTTTCGATTGCCCGGTGGTGTTTGATCAGGCGTATTCGGCGCTGATCGTGCCGCTGGGGTATTTGCAGTTGCCGCTGCGTCAGGCCGATGCGCAGTTACTGCGCACCCTGGAGGAACATGCGCTGGGGTTGATGGCAACGCTGGAGGATGCGTCGCTGGAGCAGCAGGTGAAGAACATTCTGCGGCAGTTGCTTAAGGAAGGCTTGCCGCGCAAGGAACAGGTGGCCGAGCATCTGGCGGTGTCGGTGCGTACGTTGCAGCGCCAGTTACATCAGGCGGGGACGTCGTATCAGCAGATTCTGGATGATTTGCGCCAGGAGTTGGCGGAGCATTATTTGCTCAACAGTACGTTGCCGATTCAGGACATTGCGCAGTATCTGGGGTTTACCGAACCGAGGTCGTTTCACCGCACATTCAAGAGCCGCCGCGGGATGCCGCCGGGGGAGTTTCGGCAGATGCATCGGGGGTGAACCGCTTCTACCCTCACCCCAGCCCTCTCCCGGAGGGAGAGGGGGCCGACCGGGGGATATTTGTGAATTACACCGACCTGAAAAACAGGCTGTGAATCCATAATCGACTCGGTCTTTCAGGTCGATGGATAGCTTCATTCACCTCGGTCAGTCCCCTCTCCCTCCGGGAGAGGGCTAGGGTGAGGGGCTTTTCGCTTCATTAGCCTCAGAGGCTGATCGCATCGGTAAGAACCAACCGGATTCGACAGTCACATCCGGGGTGAACCGCTTCTCCCCTCACCCCAGCCCTCTCCCAGAGGGAGAGGGGGCCGACCGGGGGGTATTTGTGAATGACATCGACCTGAAAGTGCTGCTTTGAATCCATAATCGCTGCAGATCTCTCAGGTCGATGGATAGCCTCATACACCTCGGTCAGTCCCCTCTCCCTCCGGGCGGTCCGACGTTTCGGGAGGGCTAGGGTGAGGGGCTTTTCGTTCTAGAGGCTAATCGCATTGGTAAACACCAACCGATTACCAAACGGATCGGCAATCGTCATGTCCTGACTCCCCCACGGCATCGCCTGAATCTGCGGATGCGAGAACTTGTAGTCCTTGGCGATCAATTGCTGCTGAAACGCCTCCAGCTCATCCGTCTCGATACGCAGCGCCGAACCCGGGCTCGCGTCGCCATGGTGCTCGGACAAATGCAGCACACACTCGCCACGCGACACCTGCAGGTACAGCGGGAAATTCGCTTCAAAGCGATGCTGCCAGTCGATCTTGAAACCGAGAAAATCGACGTAAAACTCTACCGCTTTGGCTTCATCGAAGATCCGCAGGATCGGGGTGGTTTTGCCGAAGCTCATGGGGTGCTCCCTGACTGGTTGGCCCCACACTGTAGACGGGGTGGATGTCAGGAATTCGGCTTGTTGATGGCTTTCTTTAATCTCAGATTGCCACTATGAGACGTAGATCAAAAGATCGCAGCCTTCGGCAGCTCCTACAGGGGGGATTTCGACTGATCAAATCCTTTGCGTAAATCACCTTCGCGCGCGAGAAAACGCCCTTCCCTGCGTCCGTTCGCTTGGCCGTCGCGATAACTCAACACACCGTTGATCCAAACCCCGTCAATGCCTTGCGCCGCTCTTTGCGGATCGTTGAAATCCGCGACATCACGCACCGTCGCCGGATCGAACAACACCAGATCCGCCCAAAAACCTTCACGAATCTCGCCGCGCTCCTTCAAACCAAACCGTGCCGCCGACAAACCGGTCATCTTGTGCACAGCGGTGTGCAGCGGAAACAGCCCGACATCACGACTGAAATGGCCCAACACCCGTGGGAACGCGCCCCACAGGCGTGGATGCGGGAACGGGTCTTCCGGCAGTCCATCAGAACCGACCATCGACAACGGATGCGCGAGGATTCTTCGTACATCCGCCTCGTCCATGCCGTAGTAAACAGCCCCCGCCGGTTGCAAGCGTTTCGCGGCATCAAGCAGCGGCAGATTCCATTCCGCAGCGATGTCGATCAGATCGCGGCCGCTGACTTCCGGGTGCGGCGTCGACCAGGTGATGGTGATGCGATGCGCATCGGTGACCTGCTTCAAATCCAGCGTCGAAGAACTCGCCGCATACGGATAGCAATCGCAGCCAACCGGATGGGTTTTCGCGGCCTCTTCCAATGAAGCGAGGAGCTCGGGACTGCGCCCCCAGTTACCCACGCCGGCACATTTGAGGTGGGAAATAATCACCGGCGATTTGGCGTGACGACCGATCTGAAACGCCTCATCCATCGCCTCAAGAACCGGGGCGAACTCGCTACGCAAATGCGTGGTGTACACCGCGCCGAATGCCGTGAGTTCTTCGGTCAGTTGCATCACTTCATCGGTGGACGCGTTGTAGGCGCTGGCGTAGGCCAGACCTGTGGATAAACCCAACGCACCGTCCTCAAGGCTTTCACGCAATTGCTCGCGCATCGCCGTGATTTCTTCCGGAGTCGCGGTGCGCAACAGGTCATCCAGATGATTGCTGCGCAGCGCCGTGTGGCCGATCAGTGCGGCGACGTTCAGCGTGGTGTTCGCCGCTTCAACCGCCGCGCGGTAATCGCTGAAACGTGGGTAGACAAAAGCGGCCGCAGTGCCGAGCAGGTTCATCGGATCCGGCGGATTGCCTTTCAAACTGACGGGCGAGGCGCTGATTCCGCAGTTGCCGACAATCACCGTGGTCACACCTTGGCTGAGTTTTGGCAGCATCTCTGGCTGACGAATCACCACCGTGTCGTCATGGGTGTGCACGTCGATAAAACCTGGCGCCAGCACGCGGCCGGCGGCGTCGATTTCTTCGGTCGCCGTGGCCTCGGACAAGTCGCCGATGCGCTCGATACGGCCGTCGCGGATGGCCACGTCGGCCTGGTAGCCGGGCGTGTTGCTGCCGTCGATGATCAGGGCATTGCGAATCAGGGTGTCGTACAACATGTCAGTCTCCCAGCGGCAGGTGATCGTCGCCGCCACGGTATTCGTCGAGCGCCAGTTTGATCCGCCGCAGACGTTCTTGATTGTCTTCAGGATTGGCCAGCGCCAGCTCGGTGGCGAGCACGTCGATGGCGAGCAGCATGCCGTAGCGCGCCGCCGTCGGTTTGAAAATGAACGAGGTTTCCGCGCTCTGCAGCGGCAGCAAGACGTCGGCCAGTTCGGCCAGCGGCGAGTCGGCGCGGGTGATGGCGAGAATGTGCGCGCCGTAGTTGCGTGCCAGTTCGACGGTCTCGAGCAGCTCCGGGGTGATGCCGGTCAGCGAGCAGACGATGACCACTTGTTCGGCGTTGAGGCTGGCGGCGGTGACGCGCATCATCACCGCGTCATGACACACCGCAACCGGGTAGCCGAGGCGCACCAGCCGCACCTGCAATTCATCGCTGCACAGGGTCGAACAACCGCCCATGCCGAAGGCGTGAATCATCCGCGCCTGGCCGAGCAATCTCACTGCATCGGCGAAGCGTGATTCATCGAAACCGGCCAGATGCTGACGCAAGGTGGTTTCGATATCGCCGACGATTTGTCCGTAAAACGCTGACTGATCGGGCGTACCGGCAGGGTCGAGAAAACGGCTGCCAACACCGCTGGCCTGGGCCAGTTGCAGACGCAGATCACGCAGGTCACGACAGCCAACCGTGCGGGCGAAACGCGACAGCGTGGCGGTGCTGACTTCGGCGCGTTGCGCGAGGTCTTCGAGGCTGGCACTCGCGGCGAAACCGACGTCGTCGAGCATCAGCCGGGCGATACGGCCTTCGCCGGCGCTGAAGGAATCCTGACGAGCGCGGATCTGATAGAGGATGTCCATGACGGCTGGCTCCGGTTACAGCAGGTAAGAAAGACCGAGGGTCATTGCAAAAGCGACCACCGAAATCAGGGTCTCCAATACAGTCCAAGTCTTGAAAGTCTGGGCGACCGTCATGTTGAAGTATTCCTTGATCAACCAGAAGCCGCCGTCGTTGACGTGGGAAAAGATAACCGACCCGGCGCCGGTCGCCAGCACCAACAGCTCAGGGTGGGGATATCCCAGACCAATGGCCACCGGCGCGACCACGCCCGATGCGGTGGTCATAGCCACGGTCGCCGAACCGGTGGCGATGCGCATCAGCGCAGCAAACAGCCAGCCCATGATCAGCGGCGACAGGTGGAATTCGTGAGCGAGGCCGACGATCTGATCGGTGACGCCCGCGTCGACCAGAATGCGGTTCAAACCGCCGCCAGCGCCGACCAGCAAAGTGATACTGGCCGTAGGCGCCAGGCATTCGTTGGTGAATTTGAGGATCGATTCACGGCTGAAACCCTGAGCGATACCCAGCGTCCAGAAACTCAGCAACGTCGCCAGCAACAGCGCGATCACCGAGTTGCCGATGAACAGCAGGAACTGGTTGAAACCGCTGCCCGGCGTGGAAATCAGGTTGGCCCAGCCACCGATCAGCATCAACACCACCGGCAACAGAATGGTCGCCATGGTGATGCCGAAACCCGGCAGCTTGTCGCGCGGTTCGCGATCGAGGAATTGTCTTTCCAGCGGGTTATCCGCCGGCAAATGAATGCGCGGCACGATGAATTTGGCGTACAGCGGGCCGGCAATGATTGCCGTCGGAATGCCGATGGCAATCGCGTACAGCAAGGTCTGCCCGACCGACGCCTGATAGGCCTGCACCGCCAGCATCGCCGCCGGGTGCGGCGGCACCAGCGCGTGCACCACCGACAGACCGGCGACCATCGGCAAACCGACCATCAGAATCGACACACCCACGCGGCGCGCCACGGTGAATGCAATCGGCACCAGCAAGACAAAACCGACCTCGAAGAACAGCGGCAAACCGACCAGAAACGCGATGCAGACCATCGCCCAGTGCGCATTCTTTTCACCGAATTTATCGATCAGCGTGCGCGCCAACTGCTCGGCGCCGCCGGACTCGGCCATCATCTTGCCGAGCATCGTCCCCAGCGCCACCACTAGCGCAATATGCCCCAGCGTCTTGCCCACCCCGGCCTCATACGCCCCGACAACCCCGGAGGCCGGCATCCCGGCCACCAGCGCCAGGCCGATGGAAATCAAGGTAATGACAATGAACGGATTGAGCCGGTAACGGGCGATCAACACGATCAAAGCAATGATGGCAACGGCTGCATAAACCAGCAGCCAATAGCCGAAGTCAGGCGTCATGCGGTACTCCTCGAAAGGGTCACGTTCGAATGGGTTGTGAAACTCATAAATCATTTCGAGATCGAGATTTCAAACCGCATGAAAGTAATTTTCGTGGAGAGGTAAGGGATGTCGTAAATGGATATGTTTTGTCGTGATTAATGAAAATCGCGGGGTGGGATTTACATAATATTCAGCCAAACACAAAACCCTGTGGGAGCGAGCTTGCTCGCGAAGACGGCTTCACCTTCAACACCTTTGCCGACTGAACCACCGCTTTCGCGAGCAAGCTCGCTCCCACAGTTTGATTGCATCACATCAGGTACAACGCGGATAACCTGTGGGGAGCTGGCTTGCCAGCGATGACGGCTGCACATTCAAACTAGATGCTGACTGGTGAATCGCTATCGCGAGAAAGCCAGCTCCCACAGGTTCGCGTCCAACCCTACGTTGTGTTTTTCTAAGCCAGCCAAGCGCTATACTCGCCTTACAAATTCCGTAGAGTCCCCGCCATGACCTCCGCGCGTCGCACCCGAAAAAAACTGACAGCCGATACTCTGATCCGCGCAATCGCCAGCTCGACAGCCATAGAGACGGGCCAAAGTGTCGAGGCAATTGAGCGCAAACTCAAAGTCAGATCCAGTAAGTTTCTAAATTTGTCCCTGGCCAAGTAGCGTCGACTTCAAGACCACAATGCCTGCCGAACCCAATACTCCATGGGTTCGTAGTTGCAGTTCAGCCCCTGACTGATCGCTGCAAAATAAGCCTCTTTGTTTCTTTCCCAACTGCTGTAATCCAGCGGCACGTAGCCCGCCTGCACGGCCATGACGTCCGCCAATAATCGCGACAAGCGTCCATTACCTTCGCGAAAGGGATGAATAAGGATGAACTCCACGTGCGTTACAGCGATGGCGCGAATCAGGTTCTCGTCCAGTTCGGGCCTGCATGGTGTGTATTTGGCAAGACAGTCCCTTTCAAATCCATCGAGCAACCGAGAGATCTGCGGCGCAGCGGCGAAGAAAAATCCATCCTTGCCCAAATTTACCGCACGGACATCGCCAGCCCATGGATAGATGTTCCCGAGCCAGTGTCGATGCCAATCTTTTAAATCCTGAACTGTCAGTGGTCGATCAGGTAAATGCTCGATGAGTACCGATTGGTAAAGCTTTTCCAACAAAACCAGCTCTGCATCGTCCATGTCTTCAGGATCGGTAATTCCCAGCTTATTGCTCAGCACTTGCTCATTCGAGCCAGGCTGAAAAGTGCTCTGTGCCCCTTCTGCGTCGTAACGGTTAATCATCCCTGTACCTGCTGAATTGGCGATGTTCAGAGCACCATAGGTCTGGCGCAATACAAGCGCAAAGCCTGAAACGAAAACGGCTGCTCGATGGCAGCCGTTCTGAAGGGTGATAGCAAAGCCCGGCGGGCTCAAACACCCATCACACCATTTCGTTACGAATCCATTCAACCACGGACGTGCGCTTCGGCGCCCAGCCCAGCAGTTCGCGCGCATGTTTGCCGCGCACACGGCTGTTGGAGCCGAGGCCGTAGTTGGCCATTTCGTAGCCCCATTCGGCTTCGGCGTCTTTCAATGGCCAGTCTTGCGGTTGGCCCAGGTTCAGCGCTTGGGCCATGGCGGTGGTCATGTCGATAAACGACGCTTCGCCGCTTTCAACAAAGTAGAAAGTGCCCGGAACGTTTTTGGTCAGCGCCAGCAGGTAGAGGGCGACGACGTCTTCGATGTGCACGTTGGACCAGATGTTTTGGCCAGTACCCACGTGACGAACGACACCGCTTTTGCGCGCTTGTTTGAGCAGTCGCGGCAGTTGCACGCTGTCACGTTTGACGCCCAGGCTATGCCCGTAGATCAGCGTGTTGCAGATGACGGCGGAGTTCACGCCGTCCTTCGCCGCTGCGAGGATCAAGTTGTCGATGGCCACGCGTGCGGCTTTATCGACGGTCGGCTCCGGCAGATTGTCTTCGTAGTAGATGACGTCGCTGGACTTGCCGCCCGACGCATCGCCAACGATGCTCGAACCGCTGGTGTGCAGGAACACTTTGTTGGTACCGCGCAAAGCATCGAGCAACGCTTCCACCGCACCGCGATGGTCGCTGCTGGCGGCGTTGATCACGGCATCGGCAGCGCGGGCCTGTTTGGCGAGCAGTGCTTGGTCGTCGAGTGTGCCGATAACCGGGGTGATGCCGAGTGCTTTCAGCTCATCAGCTTGTTCAGCGCTGCGCACCAGACCGGTGACGTTGTGCCCGGCCTGAACCAGACCGGTAGCGATCGAGCCGCCGATAAAACCGGCAGCGCCGGTGACGAATACGTTCATGGAGAAACTCCCTGCGTGAGTAAGTGATGGGACGAGTATCGGCCCGTGAGCCCGGGGGAAAAACCCGCTCCCGCCCAATTCACTCTTGCGCAGAGGTCACGAATCAGCCCTTGAAATCGGCGCTGGCGTAGGCGGCGAGTTTGCTCTGGATAAAGTCGAGGAAGCACTGAATGCGCAGCGCCAGTTGCGAGTTACGGTAGTACACCGCGTTGATCGGCTGGCGATAACCGCTGTTGAATTCACCGAGCAGGACTTTCAAACGGCCGGCGCGGATGTCGTCGATGGTCATGAAGTGCGACAGGCAAGCGATGCCCTGCCCTTCCAGCGCCAGATGCCGCACAGTCTCGCCGCTGGAGGCGCTGATCGCCGGGGTGATCGGCCAGCGATCGCCGTGCACGTAACGCAGCGGCCATTGGTTGAGGCCTTCGTTCTGAGTGAAGCCGAGCAAAGTGTGTTCGCTCAGATCAGCGACTTGCTGCGGCGCGCCGTGTTTTTCCAGATACGCAGGACTAGCGACGATCAGCAGCGGACTGCAACCGAGCGAACGCGCGTGCAGCGTCGAATCGGCGAGGGTGCCGATGCGGATGGCGATGTCGGTGCTTTGTTCCAGCAGGTCAATGATCAGGTCATTGCTGTTCAGTTCTAGCTGAATGTCCGGGTAGAGCCGGCGGAATTCGTCGATGTAGGGGACGACGGCGTGGAGCATGAACGGCGACGCCGCGTTGATGCGCAAGCGCCCGGACGGAGTTTGCTGGCGTGAGGACAGGCGTTCTTCGAGTTGATCCATCTGATCGAGAATCAGCTTGGCGTGCTCGAAGAAGTATTTGCCCTCCTCGGTCAGATCCATGCGCCGCGTGGTGCGGTTGATCAGCGTGGTGTCGAGTTTGGCTTCCAGCTTCGACAGCGTGCGACTGACGGCCGAAGGCGTTTGCCCGACCTGCTCGGCGGCGGCGGAAATGGAACCGCACTCGATCACGCAGACGAAAATCTGCAACTCATCGGATCTGGCTTTCACGGGTGTCCTCTTTGAGATCGCCAAGATCGCAGCCTTCGGCAGCTCCTACAGAGTTCACATGTAGGAGCTGCCGCAAGCTGCGATCTTTTGCTGTTACCACCGATAGTAGCCCTAAACCACTCAAGCCTTAAGCCCAAACACCTCGGTCAGATGCTGCTCATAACGCGCTACATCACCTCCGATGTTCGGACGCTTCATCACATCCACACACAAAAACGTCGGCAACGCGGTCATGCCCAGAAACTCATTGGCCTTGTGGAACGGGAAGTACACCGCATCAACACCTTTGGCCTCAAAGAAATCGGTCGGGTCATCAAACGCTTGTTGCGGTGCGTTCCAGGTCAGCGACAGCATGTATTGCTTGCCCTGAATCAGACCGCCGCTGCCGTACTTCTGCGAGGCGTCGGAGCGGGTGCGGCCATCGCTGGCGTAGAGGCTGCCGTGGCCTTCGGTGAAGACTTCGTCGAGGTACTTTTTCACCGTCCACGGCGCGCCCATCCACCAGCCCGGCATCTGATAAATGATCACGTCGGCCCAGAGGAATTTCGCCACTTCTTCAGCGACGTCGTAGCCCTCATCGATGAAGGTGGTTTTGACATCACAACCGCCGCGATCCAGCACGCTCAGCGCGGCTTCGTGCAGGGTGGCGTTGTAACGACCACCAGAGTGGGCGAATTTTTTACCGCCATTCAACAACAATACTTTTTTCATGAGAAAGCCTCGGCGCAGCCATTCCGGCTGGGTGGAGAAGGGAAACTGGAATGGCGGCAGATTAACCATCTGCCTCGCGCGGAATAAGCCGTGATTGCGCAAAATACATTTGACCAAAAAGCACGAATCGAACACAGATTGTTGCCATAGCATGCTCGGCCATCTGTATTTGAGGAGTCGTTGTGATGAGTGAACGCCAGGGTTTTATCCTGCACGCCAAGACCCGCCCGGAAAAAGCCGAGGCCTTTGAAGCGCTGTTCCGCGCTTATGTTGAACCGAGCCGCGCCGAGCCCGGCTGCATCGAGTACCACATGCTGCGCGACAAGGAAGATCCGTCGCTGTTTATCTTTTACGAGATCTGGGAGAGCCAGGCACACCTGGATGTGCACTCGAGTCTGCCGCACATGAAGGCGTTTTTCGCCGAGCGCATGGACTATCTGGAACGCGATTTCGACATTCGCGCCATCGACATGCTCAGCGAAGCGTCGGCTAACCGCTGATCAATAAATGGGTGCCGAGCGCGCCCAGACCGATGAAGAAAACCCGTTTGAATAGTACGGCGCTGATGCGTTGCCGCAGCCATTGGCCGAGCAACATGCCCAGCACGGCGGGGATCAGCGCCAGCAGCGAGGCGCTCAATTCACCGCCGCCGAGTGCGCCGCGCCAGAGCAAACCGCCGGCCAGCGCCAGAGTCGAGACGGTGAAGGACAGGCCGAGTGCCTGCACCAGTTCATCACGGTTCAAACCCAGTGTTTGCAGGTAGGGCACCGCCGGAATCACGAACACGCCAGTGGCTGAAGTGATGACGCCGGTGATTAAACCGCAGGCCGGGCCGAGCCAGGGTTCGTGGCGGGGGTTTACGCTCAGCGTCGGCAGGAACAATCCGCTCAACGCATACAGGAACAGCGCCGCGCCAAGTCCGCGCACCACCCAATGTCCGCCGGCCATGCCGATCCACAACGTGCCAATTGCGGTGCCGAGGAAGATCATCAACAGCATCGGCCAGAGGCGTTTGATCAGGCCTCTTAAATGCCCGCCGAATGCCAGTTGCCAGAGGTTGGTCAGGGTAGCCGGGATGATCAACAACGCGGCTGCCTGCGATGGCGCCATAGCCAGACCGAGCAGGCCCATGGCGACCGTGGGCAGGCCGAGGCCGATGATGCCTTTGATCAGGCCGGCGAGGATGAAGGTGGCGACGACCAGCAATGACAGGGTCAGGCCCAGGTGTTGGTAGAAGTCTGTGAGTGTGTTCATGGCGGTACTGTGCGCCAGTCGGGGTTGGCTGAAAATCTGCCATATACTGAGGGTGCCTCTGCTTTTGAGAGAGGCTGATGATTTCGTTGGGGCTGATGGCCTCTTCGCGAGCAAGCTCGCTCCCACAGTGAATCTGTGTCGTACACGAGTCCAATGTGGGATCGGGCTTGCTCGCGAAGGGGCCGGCCCAGCCACCACAAAACCAGAGGCTAACCATGCACTTCGACCTCACCGACCTGCGCCTCTACCTGCACATCCTCGACGCCGGCAATATCACCGCCGGCGCCGCGCGCAGCCATTTATCCCTCGCCGCCGCCAGCGCCAGAATCCGCGCCATGGAAGCCTCGCTCGGCACCGATTTCCTCGAACGCGGTCGCCGTGGCGTCACCCCGACACCCGCCGGCAAAGCCCTCGCCCATCACGCGCGCATCCTCCTGCAACAGGCCGAACGCATGCAGCAGGATCTCGCCGACTACGCGCAAGGCGTCAAAGGCCAGGTGCGGCTGCTGTGCAACACGACGGCGATCACTGAATACCTGCCGGAAGTGCTCGCCGATTTCCTGCGCAATCACCCCAATCTCGACATCGATTTGCAGGAGTTGCCGAGTGCGCGCATTACCCACGCCTTACGCCAAGGCGCAGCGGATCTCGGGATTGTTTCCGACGCCGTAGACACCCGCGACCTACATACCCAACCCTTTCGTGACGATCCACTGGTACTGATTCTGCCCCTCGATCACCCGTTGTCTGATGCCGACGAGGTCAGTTTCAGCGATGCGTTGCACCACGATTTTGTAGGACTCAGCGCCAACAGCGCTTTGGCGATCTACCTCGAAGAACAGGCCCTGCACAGCGGCGCCCGCATGCAGGTGCGTATCCGCGCCGACGGTTTCGACGGCGTGATGCGCATGGTCAGCCGTGGCGCCGGGCTCGCCATCGTGCCACTGGCGGCCATCGAACGCGCGGCGCCACGCAGCTTCAAAAGCGTTGCGCTCAACGAACCGTGGGCGCGCCGCACCTTGATGCTCTGCGCCAGGGACTTCACCGCCCTGCCGGGTTACGCCAAAGCCCTGCTGCACGCCTTGACTCTCCCCTAACGGACAGACTTCATCCAAACAGATTCAGCCGCTGGAAAACTCTGAACGTTCGCGCGTTTCTGAGCAGCTCGATGTCGACCCCAGACAACTGAGCCGCGACCGGGCGCTATACGGTGCAACTTCAATTCCTTCTGCCCGGAGCTCCCATGACCGCGACCGCCCCAATCACCGTTCTGCGCGACACCCACCCGCTGCCGGTACTCGATGCCTGCAAATGGGAAAAACTCGAGGGCGACCCGCACACCGTCAACCTCAACGCCTACACCAGCGAAGACGGCAGCAAGATCATGGGCACGTGGATCTGCACGCCGGGCAAGTGGCGCGTGGAATACGTGAAGTGGGAATACTGCCATTTCCAGGAAGGCTACTGCGTGATCACCCCGGACGGCATGGCGCCGATTCACTTGCGTGCTGGCGATATCTTTGTGATTGAGCCGGGGATGAAAGGTACGTGGGAAGTGGTTGAGACGGTGCGTAAGTATTTCGTGTTTGCCTGATAAAGCAAAAGATCGCAGCCTTCGGCAGCTCCTACAGAAAACACAATCCCCTGTAGGAGCTGCCGAAGGCTGCGATCTTTTTTTGGCACAAAAAAGCCGGGAAATCACCCGACGTGATTTCCCGGCAACACCTACTGCAAATTTTTAAACCCACCCAATGATCCCTATGGAAATAGAGATCCCTGTGGCGAGGGGATTTATCCCCGCTCGGCTGCGCAGCAGTCGCAAAACCTGAGCACTCGGTTTACCTAACACACTGCAGGGGTCTGCTACGCACCCCAACGGGGATAAATCCCCTCACCACATAAGCCCTTCCAGCTCAAATTTTTGAACAGTTACTGCGGTTTGCGGTAGCTGTTGATAATCGCCGAGAAGTCCTTCCCGCCGTCCCCACGCTGACTCATCGCCTGATACAACTGCTGCGCTACCGCGCCAAGCACCACCGGCTGATGCGCCTGACGCGCGGCTTCCGTCGCCAAGCCCAAATCCTTCAGCATCAATTCCGCACCGAACCCACCGGTATACCCGCGCGAGGCCGGCGCCGTTTCAACAATCCCCGGCCACGGGTTGTACATCTCCGAACTCCAGCAACGCCCGGTCGAGCTGTTAATGATCCCGGCGAGCACCGACGTATCAATCCCCAATGCATCGCCCAGCGCCATCGCTTCACTGACGCCAACCATCGAAATCGCCAGCAGCAAGTTGTTGCAGATCTTGGCGATCTGCCCGGTGCCGACTTCACCGCAATGCACAATGTTGCGGCCCATCTGCGCCAGCACCGGTTGCAGGGTGGCGAACAGTTCTGGCGTGGCGCCGACCATAAAGGTCAACGTCCCGGCCGTCGCGCCGCCCGTACCGCCAGACACCGGCGCATCCGCCATGGCCACGCCTTGTTTCGCGGCAGCGGCAGCCACATCACGCGCCGTCTGCGGGTCAATCGTGCTGCAATCCACCGCCGGCACGCCGTTGCCAATCCCGGCCAACACACCGTCCTCACCCAACCAGACACTGCGCACATGCACAGCCGCCGGCAGCATGGTAATCACCAGTTCAGCATCCTCCGCCGCCTCACGCGCCGAGGCGCGAATGCTGCCGCCGAGTTGTTCCAGTTCCGCCAGCACGGTTTTATTGAGGTCGACCAGGTTCAGCGAGTGGCCAGCCTTGATCAGGTTGCGCGCCATCGGCGCGCCCATGTTGCCCAGCCCGATAAATGCGATTTTCATGGCCGATCCTCAGCGCAGGTTGATGGTGGTATTCACGCCGTCGTTGACGCTGTCGTCGTCGAACCAGCGCGCCGTGACCGTTTTGGTCTGCGTGTAGAACTGCACCACTTGCTTGCCGTACGGGCCGAGGTCGCCGAGTTTCGAACCGCGCGAACCGGTGAAGCTGAAGAACGGCACTGGCACCGGAATCGGGATGTTGATGCCGACCTGACCGACGTCGATTTCAGTCTGGAATTTACGCGCCGCTGCGCCGCTCTGGGTGAACAGGCCGGTGCCGTTGCCAAACGGATTGGCGTTGACCAGCGCAATCGCCTGATCAAGGGTATCGACTTCCAGCACCACCAGCACCGGGCCGAAGATTTCCTGGGTGTAGATCTGCATGTCGGTGGTCACGCCCGAGAATAGGGTTGGGCCGACAAAATTGCCTTGCTCGTAACCCGGCACCTTGATGTCGCGGCCGTCCAGTTCCAGCTTGGCGCCTTCCTTGATGCCGCTTTCGATCAGGTCGAGAATTCGTGCCTTGGCTTTTTTCGAGATCACCGGGCCAACGTCGGTGCCCGGCTCGCTGCCGGCATTGACGGTGAGTTTCTGCGCCAGCGCTTTCAGATCCGGCAACCATTGTTTCGCCGCACCAACCAGCACCACCACCGAAGTGGCCATGCAACGTTGCCCGGCCGCACCGAACCCGGCGCCGACCAAGGCATTCAGTGCTTGCTCGCGATTGGCGTCGGCCAGCACCACAGCGTGGTTCTTCGCACCCATCATCGATTGCACGCGTTTGCCGTGCTTACCGGCCAAGTCATAAACGTGGGTGCCAACGGCGGTCGAACCGACGAAGGACACCGCTTTGATGTCCTTGTGCGTGCACAGGCCATCGACCACGTCTTTACCGCCATGAACCACATTCAACACGCCCGCCGGAACGCCCGCCTCGACGGCCAACTCAACCAGCAACATGGTCGACAGCGGATCCTGCTCCGAAGGCTTCAACACAAACGTATTGCCGCAAGCGATGGCCATCGGGAACATCCACAGCGGAATCATCGCCGGGAAGTTGAACGGCGTGATGCCGGCGCAAACGCCGATTGGCTGGCGCAGGGTGTAGGTATCAACGCCGCCGGCGACGTTCTCGGCGAATTCGCCCATTTGCAGAGTGCCAATGGAGCAGGCGTGCTCGACCACTTCCAGACCACGGAAAATATCGCCCTCGGCGTCGGCAATGGTTTTGCCCTGCTCGGCGCTGAGCACCACGGCGATGCGTTTAGAGTGTTCGCGGATCAGCGCCTGCAGCTTGAGCATGATGCGCATCCGCGCGCCGATCGGGGTCAGTTTCCAGGTCTGGAAGGCACGCTGAGCGGCGCTGACGGCGGCATCGACTTCAGCGGCGGTGGCGAACGGGACTCTGGCCAGCACTTGCTGAGTGGCCGGGTTGATGATGTCGTGCCATTCGGTGGTCTGCGACTCGACCCACTCACCATTGATCAGCAGCTTGACCTTCTGCAGCGTGGTTTCGTTGGGCGTAAGCGATGCGTTCATGCTGGTCTCCGAAACTTGTTTTTATCGTAGGAGCCAAGGCGAAAGGTTCGCCTTGAGATGAGGCGTGTGTCACGAATTGGTTGTCGGACTGTTTTTGGAGTATAGATGTGCAAACTTCTAATAAGAACGCACATAAAAGCCCGTCCATCATGCAAAAAAACATCACCTCTCTAGGTTCGCTGAACTGGGATGACCTCAAGTTTTTCCTCGAAGTCGCCCGCACCCGCAAGGCCAGCACCGCCGCCAAACGGCTCGCCGTCGACTACACCACGGTGTCGCGACGGATCAGTTCGCTGGAAGCGGCGCTCGGCACGCTGCTGTTTGAAAAGTCGCGCACCAGCGGTTTCGTCCTGACCGCTGAAGGCCAGCGTTTGCTGGGTTATGCCGAGTCGATTGAAAGCACGTTGCACATGGCTTGCGAGCAGGTTTCAGGCTCCGGCGTCGCCTTGTCCGGCCACGTGCGCATGGGCTGCACCGAAGGCTTCGGCAGTTTTTTCATCACCCCGCAACTGAGCCATTTCGTCGACGCCTACCCGGCGATCTCAGTGGACATCCTGCCGCTGCCGCACTTCATCAGCCTGTCCAAACGCGAGGCCGACATCGTCATCGCCCTCGAACGCCCGGAACACGGGCCGTACGTCTGCTGCAAACTCTGCGACTACCGTTTGCAGCTCTACGCAACCCAGGACTATCTGGACAAACACCCACCGATCCGCCGCCCGGCAGATTTGGGCAAGCATCAATTCATCAGTTATGTGGACGATCTGGCGTTCAGCTCGGAGCTGCTCTACCTGGCCAACGTGCTGCCCGGTGCCCACGCAAATTTGCGCAGCACCAGCGTGATCGCGCAATTCGTCGCAGCGCAGCAAGGCCGCTCACTGGCGATTCTGCCGTGCTTCCTCGCCGCGCAGGATCCGCGCTTGCTGCCGGTGCTGCCGGAGGAAATCAACATCACCCGGCAGTTCTGGATGTACTGCCGGGAGGATCTGCGGAAGTTGAAGCGGATCACCCTGTTGTGGGATTACATCCGCGAGGTGACTGAACAGAATCAGGGTCTGTTGATGGGCGAGACCCGCGAGATGCAGTTCGCCGATTAGTCGGCGCTGACCACGATCGCCACCCGGCGGTTTTCCGTGCGGCCGGCGGCGGTGCTGTTGGAAGCCACCGGGTCTTTGCTGCCCAGGCCTTGTAACTGGATGTTCTCTTGTTTCATGCCGACAGTGCTGAGCACGGCGGCGACACTTTTCGCGCGGCGCAGCGACAGTTGCTGGTTGTAGGTTTCTTTGCCCGATGCATCGGTGTGGCCATCGACTCGCACGCGTTCAATGCCAACACCGAGCAAGGCTTTGCCGATGCGCTCGACGATTTCGGTGCTTTGATTGTTCAGGCTTTCGACGTCGCTGCCAAACAGCACTTTGCCGGACAGGCCAAATTCCCAGCCCTCATCGGTCAGCTCGAAACCTTGTTGTTTGAGCACGGCGACTTGCGCCGGCGTCAGGCCTTTTTGCGGCGCGGTCTGGCAACCGGTCAGGGCCAGCACGGCCATCAACAGCACAGCGGAGAACAATCGAAATGGATGTTTGAACATGGGAATCAGCTCCTGGTTTGAACGGGATCGACCGGGTGCTCCGACCCGGCCGTGAATTGCGCGCCACGGGAGAGGCGCTTGGCTTGATACATCGCCGCGTCGGCAGCGTTGAGCAGGGCGCCGGGGGTGGCGCCATGATCAGGGAAAACCGCGATGCCGATACTGAGCGACGTCACGACACTGGTGTCGCCGGGCAACGTGATGGGCGTGTCCATGCTGGCGAGAATTTTGTCGGCAATGCGTTCGGCATCTTCGATCTTGTGCAACGGCGTGAGCAGCACGGCGAACTCGTCACCGCCCAATCGCGCGACCAGATCTTCTTCACGCAGCTGTGCGCGGACACGATTGGCAATCGCCACCAGCACTGCGTCGCCGGCGGCATGGCCGAAATTGTCATTGATGCCTTTGAAACGGTCGCTGTCGAGAAACAGCACCGCCACGCGCTCGTTGAGCTTGCTGGCGTTACGCAGGGCACGCATCAAGCGGCCTTCAAAAAAGGCGCGGTTCGGCAGACCGGTAAGGCTGTCGTGACTGGCCTGGTGCGCGAGGGTTTCGTTTTCGCTTTGCAGGTTGCTCTGCCAGGATTCAAGTTCGTCGAGCAGGGCATTGAAGTCGTTGCCGAGGTTGTCCAGCTCGGCGATTTGCGCCGGTGGCACGCGGCGATCCAGCGCCCGTTCGCTGCGTGCGGCGTGGGCCACGGTGGCGAGGCTGCGCAGCGGGCCGATGATTTCACGCAGTTGCCGGCGCGCCAGATAGATCGCCACAAAAGCGCTGATCGCGGTGCAAAGAATGATCCCCGCCAGACCGCTCAATAGAAAGCGCATGAGGCTGCCGCCGTGTCCGGTGAGCAGGATGCGGCCGATTTCATGCTCTTGATGCACGATCGGCAGGCTGATCGGTTTTTCCAGAAGGGCGCGGGTGATCTGCATTTCCAGATCGGAGAACAGGCCGTTTTCCGCGCGATGCCAGCGCGCCAGCAATTTCCCCTGAGCGTCCAGTACTTGCGCGTCGGCGACTTCTTCGGTCGAAGCGATCATTTCCAGCGCTTCCGTCGCCGCCGCTTTGTCGTTGAACACCACCGCGGCTTCCACGGTGTAGCTGATCGAACGGGCGATCAGATGCAGGTTGTGGTCGGCATAAACCCGCAGCGCCAGAACACCGAGCAGCGTCAGCGAGACACTGGCCATCGCTACCGCCAGCAATGCCACGGTTAAATGTCCACGGCCCAGTACCGAGCCCAACGTGGGGCGCTTATTCGATCTGAACAATTTCATGGGGCCGCCGATTTACGGCGCGACAACTGCAGCACGCTCGGGTGAATGCGCACGCCACTGCGGGCAACGGAGTCGAGATTGACTTCAAAGGACACCTGCTCGTCGCCGACGCGCAGGCAGAACAGACTGCCGACCGTGCATTGGTCGTCGGCTTCGCTGATGCTAAGCACCGGGTGTCCGATCAATGCGGCGAACAGGCGACTGCGCTCATCGGCGGTGAGCTTGCCGATGTACACGGCATTGCATTCGCTGACGATGGCCGGGTTGTCGGCCAGCAAGCGGCGCACGACAACCGGTCGGCCGGTGGCTTGAGTGGTGCCTTTGACCAGGTCGTCGGTGTATTCGGTGGGGCCGACGATGCACAGACGCAATTGCGCAGGCTCTACCGGCCAGCGAGCATAACTGAGGATGCCCAGCACGACTTGGGTGACAGATTTGGCGCGTTGCTCGGCCATGCCCGTCGGCGCTTGCGGTTGTGCGACGGCCACGCTCGTCAACAACCAGAGCAGGCCGACAAGCAACGCGTGCTTGCAGCCAACCACGCGCTCTGCCGCCCAGACAGACACCTTCATGCAGGGATTCTCTTGGATCTTACCGAAATGATGCCGCAACGATAGCACAGCGGCGAATGGCCAGCGAGGCAGCGACCTCTGACTGGTCGGTCAGTAACCGCTGGCCATCATCGCGGTTATCATCCAGGAGACTGGGCGCCCTCCTCCAGTTCCAGCATTAATCCGCTGAGGCGTTTGACCTTGCGTTGTACGGCCTCTTCAAATACCCCGGCACGCGGTTCGATCAGGGTGAACCAGTGCTTGGCGCGGGTGATTCCGGTGTAGATCAATTCCTTGGTCAGCACCGGATTCAGGGCATCCGGCAAGATCAACGCGGTATGGGCAAATTCCGAGCCCTGGGATTTGTGTACGGTCATGGCGTACACGGTTTCAACATCGTTGAGTCGGCTCGGCAGGACGAAACGCACGCCGCCCTGACCGTCATTGCGCGGAAACGCCACGCGCAGCACCGGTTTGCCGGCGTCGGGCCCTTCACGTTCCGGCAGTTTGAGGGCGATGCCGATGTCGCCGTTCATCAAGCCCAGGCCGTAGTCGTTGCGGGTCATCAACACCGGCCGGCCTTCGTACCATTGCTGGTCGTGCTCGATCAGCCGGGCCTTGAGCAACGCGGCGGTGATGCGCTGGTTCAAACCTTCAACGCCCCACGGGCCTTTGCGTACCGCGCACAACAACTGGAAGGTGTCGAACGCCTGCAAGACGTCGCGGGCCCAGAGAATCCAGTCCGGATGTTCCAGCGGTTTGCCAGATGCAGGGCGTTGATTGCGCAGCACGCTCAGGTAATGCCGATACCCCTGCGGGCCCTCGCCATGACCGTCGAGCAGCAGCCGCTCGAGTTTGTGATCGTGCTCGCCCTTGAGCGGCAGCGAAAACACATCGTCATAGTACCCCGCCGCGAGCAATTGCCGCGCCTCTTCCGGGAGCTGCTGATTGACCCGACGCGCCAGTTGACCGATGCCGCTGCCTTCACCGAAACGCCGCGAGTGACGCAACATCACCACTTGCTGAGCCAGCGGATGCGAGCCGTCGAAATCTTCGTGCAGACCACTGTCCTGCAACGACTCACCGCTGACTGACTCCAGCCATTGGCGGGTTTGCCGGTTGTACCAGCCGCCCTCGGCATCGCGGCACAGATCACCCAGCACCGCACCAGCCTCAACGGACGCCAACTGATCCTTGTCGCCGAGCAACACCAGTCGCGCATGAACCGGCAAGGCGTCGAGCAGATTGGCCATCATTTCCAGGTCGATCATCGAGGCTTCGTCGACCACCAGCACATCCAGCGGTAAACGATTACCGGCGTGATGGCGGAAATGTCGGGTGCCCGGACGACTGCCGAGCAAGCGATGCACAGTGGTCACGTCACAGGGAATTTTCGCCCGCACGTCTTCGCTGACTTTCAGCGATTGCACTTGCTGGCTGATCGACTCGGTCAAGCGTGCGGCGGCTTTACCGGTGGGCGCTGCCAGGCGAATGCGCAACGGATGGCCGGCCTCCACCGCCGGCGCCTGCAGCAACGCCAACAAACGCACGACGGTGGTGGTTTTACCGGTACCGGGGCCGCCGGTGACGATGCTGAAGGCACCGCGCGTGGCGAGCGCACAAGCGAGCTTTTGCCAGTCGATGACCTCGCCGGACTTGGCTGAACCGAACAGCTCATTTAGGCGCTGCGGCAGATCGGCCGGCGTCGCTTCGGATTGGGCGAGACGCTGGCGCAACGCGGAATCGATACGCCGCTCGTAAGCCCAGTAGCGCCGCAAGTACAGACGCTTCGAGGACAACACCAGCGGGCGTTGCTGAGCTTCTTCACTGGTATCGGCAGCCAGGGCGACCAGAGCACTGCCCGCCAGAGCCTTGCACCAATGAGCACCGTCGAGCGCCTCAAGCAATTGCGAAGGCAGCAGCAAGACGCCACCCTGCACATCGCCTTCGGGCGGCAATGACAGCGCAAAGTCCGGCGCCTTGAGGGTTTCGAACAGATCCAGACAAACGTGACCATGGCCGAGTTGATGGCTGGTCAGCGCCGCCGCGAGCAACACCAGCGGATCGGTGTCGGGTTCGAGCTCATGCAGAAACGCGACGAATGCCTTGTCCAGTGCACGCAGCCAGCCGCGCTCGACCCAGCGGGTGAGCAAGAGCAACAAGTCTTCGGCACGGGTCAGCGGCGAAAGTCTCGACAGGCTGTCGGCGGCCAAAGGCGTCGGCAGCAGATCGGCGAAGGTGCGGCTCATAGCAAGACTCCCTGTTCCCACGCGGGTTCGGCCTTGGGCTCGGGTTTGCCCTGAAACAGCCGATCCAGACGTTCGATCAATTCACGGGGTGGCCGGGCGAAGTACACCCCGCGACTGTCTGCGCGGGTGCCACGCAGGAAAAGATAAAGCGCACCACCGACATGCCGGTCGTAGTCATAGTCGGGCAACCGCGCCTTGAGCTGACGGTGCAAGGCCAACAGGTACAAGACGTATTGCAGGTCGTAACGGTTGTCGAGAATCGACTGCTCCATGGCTTGCTCGGTGTAGGCGAAATCATCGACGCCCAGCCAGTTGGATTTGTAGTCGGCCACGTAGTAACGGCCATCGTGTTCGAAGGTCAGGTCGATAAAGCCCTTGAACATGCCGTTGAGCTGCACCGGTTCGGCAGCCACCCGCGCCACGCCGTTGTGGGTGTGCTGACGTACCAGCTCATCGAGTTTGAGCACATCGACTTTATGGCTGGCGAACCAGAATTCCATCTCGACGCGATACTGCGTTAACTGCTCAAGCACAACCGGCGCTTGGCCGGCGCCGATCGGCAGCGGCGATTTGAGGAGGTGTTGCAACCAGTCGCTCAACGTGGTGATCCAGCCTTCCCAGCCACGCAGGTTGCAACGCCGGCCGATCGCGTCTTCCACGGCTTTGGGCGTGACGGCGAAACCGTCATCCCCTGCCCACTCGAGCAAACCGTGAAGGAATGTCCCGGGGTTGGGGCCACGCGGGAAGCGATGGATATCGGCACCACCGGCGATGATTTCGCGTGGTGCGTCCGGATCGAGGCGTTCGTCATCGAAGAGCTTTTGCGCCTGCGGACTGTCCGGCGCCTCATCGCTGCCGACGCTCAAAACGTCGCTGATGCGTAGCGCACTGTACGAGGCGATCCACCAGTTCTCGCTGGCCTTGCGCTTGGGCACAAGCGTGGCGCTGAGAACCGCTTCGTTGCGCGCAGGTTCGTAATGTTCGGCGCTGGCCGGCGGCATTTCACCGACGCTGATCGCCGGGCAATCCTGCTGCAAATCTCGCAGCCAGCTATTCAAACCGCTGGACTCACCCAACGACGCACCACCGCCCAATAAATAGCCCAGCGCTGAAAGGTGCAGCACCGAACTGTTGTTATTGCCGCGTTTGAGATCGGTCACGCCCAACCAGCAGGCATGTTGCGCACGCGTCAGCGCTACGTAGAGCAAACGCAGGTCTTCAGCCAGACGCTCGTCATCGGCCAACGCAATCAGCTCAGGCGTCGGTTTCAGACTCAATTGCGCGTTGCCCGAGGCGTCGTGGTAATGCAGCGGCAGGCGGCTACCGTCGACCGGTTTGGCCGAGCAGATGAACGGCAGGAACACCAACGGATATTCCAGGCCTTTCGATTTGTGGATGGTCACCACTTTGACCAATTGCTCATCACTTTCGAGGCGCAGAATCTGTTCTTCGCCGGCCTGCCCGGACAAGGCCAGCAGCTCGGCCAGATGCCGGATCAGCGCTTGTTCGCCGTCGAGTTCAGCAGCGGCTTGCTGCATTAATTCGGACAAGTGCAGCAGGTTGGTCAGCACGCGCTCGCCATCACTGCGGGCAATCAATGTCTGCGGCAAATGGAAGTCATGCAGCAGACGCCGCAGCATCGGCAGCACGCCCTGTTTGCGCCACAACTCGCGATAGCCACGGAACTGCATGACGCGGGATTCCCACACCAGTTCGTCCTGATTCAGACGCTCCAGTTCGGCCAGCGGCAGGTTCAGCGTGATGCAGGCCAGCGCGGCTTTCAGAGAACGTTCAACGTCAGGCTCGGCACAAGCCTTGAGCCAGGACAGCAAGTCTCGGGCTTCCTGCGCGGCAAAAACGGAATCCTTGTCGGACAGATAAACGCTGCGCACGCCACGAGCGGCCAGCTCACCGCGTACGGCCTGCGCCTCTTTACCGTCACGAACCAGAATCGCGATGTCGGAAGGTCGCAGGCCTTTGAAGTCTTTGCCGTCCTGCACAAATCCGGCCTGACCGGTTTGCCCGCCATTGAGCAACACGGTGATTTCACTGGCGCAGGCGGCAGCCAGTTGTTGACGATACACCGCGCCGGACAACGGCTGATCGCTGGACAACTGCCAGACGTTCAGCGCCGCGACTTCCTGCCCGGCAATCTGCAGATGCTCCTTGCGGCCTTGCGAGTCGACGGGTTGAAACGGTACCGGGTTCTCGCCACTTTTCTCGCGGAACAAAAACGCGCCGCGTCCCAGCTCGCGGGACTCGGCGCGTTCGAATACGTGATTGACCGCTTTGACCATGCCGTGGCTGGAACGGAAGTTGGTGCCCAGGGTATGCAAGCGGCCGGTCGTAGCCTTGCGCGCGCGCAGATAGGTATAGATGTCCGCACCACGGAAGGCGTAGATCGCCTGCTTGGGATCGCCGATCAGAAACAGGCCAGTGTCAGGACTGTTTTCCTCGATGCGATAGATGCTTTCGAAGATGCGGTACTGCACCGGATCGGTGTCCTGGAATTCGTCGATCAGCGCTACCGGGAACTGCTCGCGAATCAGCGTTGCGAGACGCTCGCCACCTTCTGATTGCAGCGCGGCATCGAGGCGCAGCAGCATGTCGTCGAAGCCCATTTCGGCGCGGCGACGTTTCTCTTCTTCAAAGCGCGCCCCCACCCATTTCGCAGCGTGCTGCAGGACGGCGGCGTCTGGCGTGGGCAAGCCATCCAGACTCGACTTGAGTGCGGGCATCGCATCCAGCCCCGGATGACTCGGGGCCTGACCTTTCCACGCTTCGGCCATGCCGTCGGGGGTCAGTCGGGTGAAGCCGGTGCCGATATCCAGTTGCTCCATGGATTCATCTTCGGCCCAGCTTTTAAGCTTCTCGAACCAAGGTTCAAAGTAGCGCGCCTGCATCTTGCGACCGTCGACGGTTTTGCTGGCAACGCCTTGATGACAGATGGCGAGCAACTCATCGGCCCACTGCCGCCAAGGCATTTTCAGCTCGACCAATGCTGCGCGACGCTCCAGCAAGCATTCCTCAATCAGCTCGGCGGGAGCCTTGCCTTCGTCGCTGTCGCGCTCGCTGGCGAACAGTCCACGGACACGCGGCAACAGCGCTGCCGGCCCACCCCAGTTGTTGCGAACCCAGTTCAGCGCATCGCCCTGCATCGGGTAGCAGAACAGCCGCCAGTAATCGCGCAGCACTTCACCGAGCAGATCGCTGTGATCGGTTTCCAGCGATTGAGTAAAGAGGCTGCCGCTGTCGAATGCGTGCTCGCGCAGCATGCGCTGGCACCAACTGTGAATCGTCGAAACGGCGGCTTCATCCATCCACTGTGCGGCGATGTCGAGACGATTGGCGCAGCCGGGCCATTGCTGTGGCTCGAACTGTTCGCGCAGTTCGGCGATGAGCGCGTCGGGCGCAGGCGTCTCGTCGCGGAAGAATCGCGCAGCTTCGGCCAGACGCGTGCGGATCCGTTCGCGCAGTTCTTTGGTCGCTGCGTCCGTGAAGGTCACCACGAGAATTTGTGGTGGCAGCAGGTCGCGACCGAAGCCATTGGTGTCGCCGCCGTGACCAAGGATCAGCCGCAGATAGAGTGCAGAAATGGTGAACGTCTTGCCGGTGCCGGCGCTGGCTTCGATCAGTTGGCTGCCGTGCAGCGGGAAGGCCAGTGCCAGTGGAGTCTTGCTGCTCATGCGCGCGCTCCTTCACTGGACAACGAACGCCAAGGCGCTTCCAGCAGTGGCCGATAGAGCGCGTCGCACCAACCGGAGAATGTTTCATCGGCGAGCAAGGCATCGAAGTCGGCAAATTGTCGAGACAACGCCGGGCTTTCGCGGCGCTCACCTTCACTGGTCTGGCCGTCACCTTCATAGGCTTTGCGCGCGGCGGCTTCGGCCTTGAGTGGGTCGGTCTGGGACAGCCAGGCGAACGCCGTTTTTACTGCAATCGGCAGCGGTTGGCGCATGCCGGTCTGCCAGGCGAGCAACAGATCGCTGAGGATGCGAACCGCGCGGTCTTTTTCCATGGGCTCCAACAGCAGTGAATCGTCACTGGCCACCAGCGCTGTGGTTAACGAAAGTCCGCTGGCACAGGCCACCAGATGGTTGACCCACGGCTTGGTCAGACGATGCCATTTGCGGCTTTTGATCGAGCCAATACTGTTGGGAATGGTTGTGACCGACAGCAGGCCACCATCGGCGCGCTCATGCAAACCCGAGAGCCAGCCTTCAAGGCGCAAGCCCTGCAATTCAAGGCTGATCGGAATTGCGCTGGTCAGCGGGGTCGGCCACAACGTCAGCAGTTGTTGGTAGCGTTGCAGCAAGTCCGGCAGCGGCTCGATCAGCTCGCGTTGCAGGCATTCGCCAAAACCGGCCATTGGCAGCAGACCACTGTTTTGCAGGCGACGGGCCTGAGATTCGAGGGCCTGATCGATATTGTCCGGCTGCCTCATTGCGGCTTCGAGCAGACTGTCGCTGAGCGTGTAGCGCTGCAAAGCGTCGAGCACGAACGGCTCTTCGTCCGCGAGCGGCGCCTCGGCGGCTTCGAAATAGACCTTGAGGCGCTGGGTAAAAAAGTGTCGAACCGGGTTGCGCAGGAAGTCCTGTAACAGGGCGAGGGTCAACGGTTCCTCTTGGACATAGGGCGCAAGCAACTCCGTATCGGTTTGAGATCCGTGCTGTTGGTGCAGCACCTGCCATTCGCTGGCATAGCTGAAGAGCTGATCGCCATCATGAAAATAGCGCGCACTGAACGGTTGCAACGGATGCTCCTCGGTCATGGCGCTCAGAATATCCTGGGTCTCGTCGAGCAATCGCCAGCCACTGGCGAGGTGATCGCGTAACTGGCCGATCAGCACCGAAGCAGGCCGCTCGCTGTTGTCGCGAATGCTGCGGCCGACCCAACTGATGTAGAGCTGATTGCGCGCGGACAGCAATGCTTCGAGCAACAGATAACGGTCATCCTCACGCCGCGAACGGTCGCCGGGACGGTAATCGCTGCCCATCAAATCGAAGTCGAGCGGCGGTTGTGCACGCGGATAATCGCCATCGTTCATCCCCAGCAGGCAGACCAGTTTGAACGGGATCGCACGCATGGGCATCAGCGTGCAAAAGTTCACCGCGCCGGCGAGGAAACGCTGCGATAAACGTCCCTGATCCAGACCGGCGAGCCAGGCTTCACGGACGACAGTCAGCGGTAACTCATCGTCGAGACCGACGGCCTCGCAAGTCTCCAGCCAGGTTTCGCGCAGCTCTTCGAGTTGGGTAAGCAAATAGTCGTCGTGCTCGTTGCTGGCTTTGAAGAACAATTGCATCAGCGCCTGCAACCGGTAGCCCCACTCTTTGGGTTGAGCCGGTTGCATCAATTCCTGATGAGCGAGTTCCAAGGCATCGAGCATTGCCACCAATGGCCCGATCAACGCGGCGTCCAGTCCGCCGATTTCATCGTAGGGTTCGATACCGGCGCAGGCATTCGCACTGCCGACGGCGTAACCCAGCAGCATCCGGCGCAGGCCGAAGCGCCAGCTGTTCTGTTCCAGCTCATCCGGCAAACCGAGGCCGGCACGTTGTTCGGCGCTCATGCCCCAACGCACACCGGCGCCTTCGATCCAGCGATGCAGCGTCGGCAGGTCGCGCTCCTCCACACCGAAACGAGCGCGCAGTGCAGGAACGTCGAGCAGGTCGAGGATTTCGCTGACGGGGAAGCGGCTGTCTGGCAGCTTTAGCAGGTGCTCGACTGCAATCAGCAAGGGGTCACGGCCGCGTTGGCCCTGATCCGCCAAGGTGAATGGGATAAATCGCGGATCATGGCGATCAAGCTGGCCGAATACGGCACGGATGTGGGGCGCGTAGCTGTCGATGTCCGGCACCATCACGATTACATCACGGGGACGCAGATCGGGATTGGCACTGAAGCGTGCGAGGAGTTGGTCGTGAAGAATTTCCACTTCACGCTGGGCGCTGTGTGCAATGTGAAAACGGATCGATTGATCGTGTTTCAGATCGACGGCCGGCCAAAGCTCGCGTGTCTCGTTGAGCGGGCGCAGTTCAAGGATGTCGTTCTGCAGCTGATTGAGCAGGTTCTCGGGTTGAGTGTCGCTGAACAGATCGATGCGACCGTCTCGGAAAGCCGCGCGATAACTGTTGGGATCGTCGTAGCTGTCGAGCAGGTTGATGTAGTCGCGGCCCTGCTTGCCCCATGCAGCCAGCAGCGGATGGGCGTGTTGGTGCAATGCGTCCGGATCAAGTACGACGGGCATACCGTTCTTGCGTGCCTGGCGTTTGTATTGATGCCGCAGCAGATCCTTGTCGGCAACGATGTCGGCCCAATGGTGGCGACATGGGTTGTGCACACAGAGCAGAACCTGACTGAAACGTGCGAGCCCGGCCAGTGCTTCGAGCACTTGAGCGGGCAACGAAGAAATCCCGAAAACGATCACTCGCGAGGGCAGGCCGACGGGTGCCTCTGTAAGGGTGTTGATGCGCTCGATAAATCGTTGATGAACACCGGCGCGACTTTGCGCCATGCCCTGTTCGCCGACATCCTCCAGCAGCGCACGCCACAGTTCAGCCTGCCAGCAGCTCGCGGGCGTCAGTGGCTTTATTTCACCTCGGACATTTCGGATTTGGTGCAGTCCTTCGGCCCAATCTTCGAGCCAGTCGGCCCGATAGACCTGGTACTGGTCAAAGAGATCCGCCAGTCGCTCGGACAACTGGTAACGCTTACGCAAGTCAGTGTCGTGAGTGAGGAAGCGTTGCAGCGGCTCGAAATGCGGGCGATCGATCACTTGAGGTAGCAAGCGCATCAGGCGCCAGGTCAGCGGGGCTTTATCGAGCAGGGATTTCGGTGGGATTTCATCACGGCCCAACACCATCCGGTACAGCTGCCACATGAAGCTGCCGGGCAGTTGCACATCGATAGCAGCGGCAATACCGCAGCCACCGAGGTCGTCTTCTTCAGGGTCTTCAGCCAAGGCCAATTTGAGCCACTGGGCGATGCCGTTGCTTTGTACGAGGGCAATTTCGTTTTCCAAGGGCGCCAGTGGATAGCGCCGCATTATGCTGATCACCAGGCTGCGCAGTTCGTCCAGGCTATTGCTTTGAACCACCATGAATGCAGCGTTGAGGGACTGGGCGCCCGGCATAAAGGATTCCTTGGAAAAGTGCGAAAGCCAGGGCAGAACCTTAGCATTGTCAGCAGGTTGTGACAGCCGGACGACGCCGTTGAATGCTGTAGGAACTTTCCTGCGGGCAAAACAAAACCCCAACTGCTTTCGCAATTGGGGTTTCGGAATTTAATCTTGACGATGACCTACTCTCACATGGGGAAACCCCACACTACCATCGGCGATGCATCGTTTCACTGCTGAGTTCGGGATG